>NZ_JARVXN010000024.1:0-160592 GCF_048957715.1 Mitsuaria sp. CC2
TCCATTCTTCAGCTCCAGGTGGGTGGTCCTGGAACTGGTAGCCAACGGGCTTTATATCGGGCCGGCGTCCGAAAGCATTTGGTGCCCATTTGACAAATGGGGGTCGCGGATGCCCGCCTCTGCCCGCGACTGGCACAGTAGACTGTGGGGGTATTAAGCTTCGGCGCGGCGGTACGGGGCGCGGCCGAAATCGCGCTAAGTTGTTGTCGCGACTGGAATTCCCCGAAACGACGACAGTGGAGTGGGCCACCGAATCGTGAAGTTATTCATGGTGCCGGCTATCCGACTCGAACGGATGACCTACCGCTTACAAGGCGGTTGCTCTACCAACTGAGCTAAGCCGGCACAAAGAAAACTGGCGCGCCGCAGACTCTGCGGCGCGGGCTGCATTCTAGACGCAGCTTCGAGCGGTCCGGAGCGAAAAACCGACGATCACTTGATGCGCTTGAGCGCCGGGCGTCCGCCCGACGGACCCGCGCCCGGATCGTCGTCCTCCGGCGGCGTCGCAGCCGCCGGGGTAGCCGGCTTGACCGGCTCCTGTTTGGACTCGCCCTGCGCGGCGCCAGGAGCACCGCCGTTCGCATCGGACGCCAGCCGCAGGCCCCTCTGCGCGTTCGGCGCGCCAGTCGCCGGCTGGCGCGTGGCGGCGTCGTCCGGACTCGGCGGCGGGAAAGCCATGCCCTGGCCGTTCTCGCGTGCATAGATCGCGACCACGTGATCGACCGGCACGATGATCTCGCGCGCCACGCCACCGAACCGGGCCTTGAACTGGATCAGGTCATTGCCAAGGTCCAGGTTGCTGGTCGCGTCGAAACCGACGTTGAGCACGATCTCGTTGTTGCTGACGTACTCCATCGGCACCTGGACCGTGCGATCCACGTGCACCGCGACGTAGGGCGTGAACCCGTTGTCCGTGCACCACTCGTGCAGGGCGCGGATCAGGTACGGCCGCGTCGAGCTGGCGGCGAGACCGCCGCCGTCCTTGCTGTCATCCATGGGGAGCCAGTGTATTACTTGCGCATCACCTTCTCGGACGGCGTCAGCGCCTCGATGTAGGCCGGGCGCGAGAAGATCCGTTCCGCGTACTTCAGCAGCGGCACGGCGTTCTTCGACATGTCGATGCCGTAGTAGTCCAGGCGCCACAGCAGCGGCGCGATCGCGACGTCCAGCATCGAGAAGTCGTCGCCCAGCATGTACTTGTTCTTCAGGAAGATGGGCGCCAGCTGCGTCAGGCGGTCGCGGATCTGCGAACGTGCCTTCTCCAGCTGCTTCTCGGTCGGCTTGACCGTCTGGCCGCGGTTCTCCAGCACGTTGACGTGGGCGAACAGTTCCTTCTCGAAGTTGAAGAGGAACAGCCGCACGCGGGCGCGCGCCACCGGGTCGCCAGGCATCAGCTGCGGATGCGGGAAACGCTCGTCGATGTACTCGTTGATGATGTGCGACTCGTACAGGATGAGGTCGCGTTCCACGAGGATGGGCACCTCGTTGTACGGGTTCATCAGCGCGATGTCTTCGGGCTTGGCGAAGAGGTCGACATCACGGATCTCGAAGTCCATGCCCTTCTCGAACAGCACGAACCGGCAACGGTGCGAGTAGGGGCAAGTGGTTCCGGAATAAAGCACCATCATGGCAGTGGACTCCTGATCGAAGCCTCTCGGCTTCATCGATTTCTACAAACAACACAGTTCAACGCCGGCGCGGTCAAAAGACCGAACAGACAAACGACAACGCAGTGGGGGCCTGTTCGGCGCCCCACTGCGCTTGAGGACCCGGTGCTGGACCGGGTCATCGGTTCTTACTTGATGTCCTTCCAGAAGGAGGCATTCAAGCGCCAGGCGAACACGGTGAACCCCAGCAGGAACAGCACCACGACGATGCCGAGCCGGAAACGCGTCCCCTGCGCCGGTTCGCCCATCCATTGGAGATAGGCGACCAGATCGGCAACGGACTCGTCGTACTGCTGCGGCGTCATCGTCCCGGGCGTCACCTGTACGAAGTCCTTGAAGACATGCGTGACCTTGCTCGGGTCATGCGGGTCTTTTTCTTCCTCGAACCTGGCGGTGCGGACGCCCTGGAGCTCCCACAGCACATGCGGCATGGCCACGCTGGGGAAAGCGAGATTATTCCATCCCGTGGCCTTGGTTTCGTCCCGGTAGTATTTTCTGAGGTAGGTATAGAGGTAATCCGCCCCTGTTCCCTTCGCACCGTCGGCCCGCGAGCGGGCGATCACGGTCAGGTCCGGCGGCAGCGCGCCGAACCATTCCTTGGCCTGTTTCGGGTCCAGCGAGACCTTCATGGTCTCGCCCACCTTCTCTCCGGCGAACAGCAGGTTGCCCTTGATCTGCTCGTCGCTCAGGCCGATGTCCTTCAGCCGGTTGTAGCGCATGAAGCTCGCGCTGTGGCAGTTGAGACAGTAGTTGACGAAGATCTTGGCGCCGTGCTGCAGCGCGGCCAGATCGTTCATCTTGGACGTCGGGAAACGGTCCCACTCGATGCCGCCCTCCGATGCGTGCGCCGTCGACGTCAGACCCGCGCCCAGGCACAGCGACGTCAGCAGCGTGGCGATGATTTTCTTCATTCGATCGACTCCGTGGCGTTGGCGGTTCAGTGCGGGTGGAACGTGACGCGATCGGGCACCGGCTTGAACTGGCCGGCCCGACTCCACCACGGCATCAACAGGAAGAAGCCGAAGTAGTACAGGGTGCCGATCTGGGACACCAGCGTTCCCACGTCCGACGGCGGCTTCACGCCCAGGTAGCCGAGCACGAGGAAGAAGACCACGAAGATCCCGTAGAGGTACTTGTGCCAGTCGGGACGGTAGCGGATCGACTTGACCGGGCTGTGGTCCAGCCAGGGCAGGAAGAACAGGATGATGACCGCGCCGCCCATGACGACAACGCCCCAGAACTTGGCATCGAAGGCGAGGAGCAGCGCGATGCCGACCACCGCGCCGACGAGCACGATCCCCTTGCCCAGCGTCGACAGCCCGCCGCGCACCAGCGTGATGATCGCCGACAACGCGATCACGCCGCACAGCACCTGGACCATCGTGTCGGTCGTGGCGCGCAACATCGAATAGAACGGCGTGAAGTACCAGACCGGCGCAATGTGCGCAGGCGTCTTCAGCGGATCGGCCGGGATGAAGTTGTTGTATTCCAGGAAGTAGCCGCCCAGCTCCGGCGCGAAGAAGATCACCGCCGAGAAGGCCATCAGGAACAGGCCGACGCCGAAGATGTCGTGCACCGTGTAGTACGGGTGGAACGGGATCCCGTCCAGCGGATGGCCGTCCGCGCCCTTCTTCGCCTTGATCTCCACGCCGTCCGGGTTGTTGGAGCCCACCTCGTGCAGCGCAATGATGTGTGCGACCACCAGGCCGAGCAGCACCAGCGGCACCGCGATCACGTGGAAGCTGAAGAAGCGGTTCAGCGTCGCGTCGCCCACCACGTAGTCGCCGCGGATCAGCAGCGCCAGGTCGTTGCCCACGAAGGGCACGGCGGCGAACAGGTTCACGATCACCTGCGCGCCCCAGTAGGACATCTGGCCCCACGGCAGCAGATAGCCCATGAAGGCCTCGGCCATCAGGCACAGGAAGATCGCGCAGCCGAAGATCCACACCAGTTCGCGCGGCTTGCGGTACGAGCCGTACAGCAGCCCGCGGAACATGTGCAGGTACACGACGACGAAGAACGCCGATGCGCCCGTGGAGTGCATGTAGCGGATCAGCCATCCCCAGGGGACGTCCCGCATGATGTACTCGACGGACGCGAACGCGAGCGTCGAGTCCGGCTTGTAGTGCATCACCAGGAAGATCCCGGTGACGATCTGGATCACCAGCACCAGCAGTGCCAGCGACCCGAAGATGTACCACCAGTTGAAGTTCTTCGGAGCGTAGTACTCCGACATGTGCTCCTTGTAGAGCTTGGACGCGGGGAACCGGTTGTCCACCCAGGTCATCAGCTTGACGCCCAAGGGGGCTCCGGCGGGTGCTTCCTTGAATTCAGCCATGTGTTGTCTGCCTCGGTCCTGTTCCTGGGGAGTTAGGCCTTCTTGTCTTCACCGATCAACAGCCGGGTGTCGGACAGGAACGCATAAGGCGGCACCTCGAGGTTGTCGGGCGCGGGCTTGTTCTTGAAGACGCGGCCGGCCATGTCGAAGGTCGAGCCGTGGCAGGGGCACAGGAAGCCGCCGTGCCAGTTGTCCGGCAGCGAGGGCTGCGGACCGGACTGGAACTTGTCGCTGGGCGAGCAGCCGAGGTGGCTGCAGATGCCCACGACGACCAGGAACTCCGGCTTGAGCGAGCGCCATTCGTTCTTGGCGTACTCCGGGATCGGGAAGGCCTTGCGATCGGACTGCGGATCGGCGAGTTCCGGATCGTTGCCTTTGAGCGCGTCGAGCTGCTCCTTGGTCCGGCGCACGATCCAGACCGGCTTGCCGCGCCACTCGACGGTCAGCTTCTGACCGGGGGCGAGGCCGCCGATGTCCACCTCGACGGCGGCGCCGGCCGCCTTGGCGCGCTCGCTCGGAGCGAAGGTACTGACGAACGGGACGGCGGTGGCCACGCCGCCTACTGCTCCCGCGCAACCGGTTGCAATCAGCCAGGTGCGCTTGCCTTGGTCCACTTGTGGGTCACTCATGAGGGTCCTTACAGGGAACTTCTGATCAGGGGCAACCAAAGATTCTAGGTAAGAAAGTTCCGGTTCGCCCCTAGGCGCTCTACCGATGTGCATCGGTGCACCACGTTGACATTTGTCGTAGCGCAAACGCCGTTAGGATGCTTGCCCGGAGGCGGAGGGCTACCCGGGAAAGCGATTGGTAGTGGACGCCTTCGCACACGCGGAGCACAAGGAGCAAGCGATGGGTTTTTTGACCGAATTCCGTGAGTTCGCCGTCAAGGGCAACGTGATGGACCTCGCGGTGGGCGTGATCATCGGCGCCGCCTTCGGCAAGATCGTCGACTCGGTGGTCAAGGACCTGATCATGCCGTTCGTCGGCAAGGCGGTCGGGGGGCTGGACTTCAGCAGCTACTTCATCATGCTGTCGGACCCGCCGGCCAACTACGCCGGGCCGATGACCTACGAGGCCCTGACCAAGGCCGGCGTGCCGCTGTTCGCGTACGGCAACTTCCTGACGGTGCTGGTGAACTTCATCATCCTGGCCTTCATCATCTTCGTCATGGTGAAGCAGGTGAACCGGCTCAAGCGCGACACGCCCGCCGCGCCGGCCGTACCGCCGCCGACGCCGGAAGACATCCAGCTGCTGCGAGAGATCCGCGACGCACTGAGGCGTGACAAAGCGTAAATCTGCAGTCAAAGCTCACCTTTTGCGCACAAGCCGGGTGAGTCCCACCCGGACGGGGGATGGCCATCGCCGATACTTGGCGTGTGGTGCGGTCACCACAATGTGCCTGATGCCTTGATGAACCGTCTGAATCCTCACGTCGACGCGGCGCTCCAGCGCGTGCGCCTCGCGGCGGAACAAGCCGCGGAGCGCGGCGCTGAAGGTCTGGGTCTCGCCGCACTGTCCTCCGGGCAGGCCAAGCGGCGGGACGCGCTGCTGTCCGCGCAATTCATCTTCCGCAAACACCAGGCGCTGTTCTCGCAGCGCTTCGACCAGTCCATGCGTCAGCAGGCGGCCGAGGCCCCGGCCTCCGGCAGCGCTGCGTCCGGCAATGCGCGTGCCGCGCCCAAGGCGACGCAATGGGACGAGCTGTCCCTCATGGACGATGACCAGGTCAACACCCTGGTCGCGACCGATCGCATCGGCCTGGCGCTGGGCCACCAGAGCGAATGGGAGCTGCGCGAGGTCAATTCCTACATGGGCGACATCCCCGGCGTGGACGAGGACCGTCACCCGCTACGCCCGCAGGCCGTCGCCCAGGCACTGATCGAGGCGGTGAACGCGGTCACCGACGATCCGGACACGCGCCAGGTCTTGACCGACGAACTCACCCGGGCGCTGGCGCTGGAGATGCGCGCCTGCTATGCCGACGTCGCCGGCCTGTTCCGCAGCCGCGGTCTGCGTCCCCAGGATCTGCGCGTGCGCGGCGTCCCGGGCGCCACGCGGGGTCAGTCCTTGCACGGCGGCGGCACGACGTCCGGTGTCCCGTTGCACGACAGCCGTTACGCGACGCTTCCGGGCGCCCTGCATCCGGCCGTCCATGGCAGCCGCGCCGGGGGCCTGCACAGCGTGGCTGGCGGATTCCACGGCGGAAGCGGCGCTGACGGCTACGTGACCACCGGCGGCGGCCAGTCCGGCGGCGGGATGGGCTGGTCGGTCGATCCGCAGCTGATGGACCTGATGCGCCGTCTGGCTGTGAGCCCAGCCATGGGGATGCCTGCGACAGGCGGCGGCCCGTTGCCGGTGAACAGCCAGTGGCAAGGCTGGGACGGCGATCCCGCCGCTTATGTCGACGGCGGCCCGATCGTGCTGCCGCCCAACCTGATCCACCTGCACCGCGAGGAATTGCGGCAGGCCGCCAGCGGCTCGTTGGACCATATGGTGATCGACGTGGTCGCTGGCCTGTTCGACCAGATCCTGTCCGACGCCAAACTGCCGCCGTTGATGGCGCAGCAGATCGCGCGGCTGCAACTGCCGGTGCTGCGCGCGGCGCTGGGCGACCGCTCCTTCTTCTCCTCGCGCCGGCATCCGGTGCGACGCCTGGTCAATCGCATCGCGACGCTGGCCGCGGCCTACGACGATTTCACCGAAGACCCTGGCAAGTCCTACCTCACGCTGGTGCGCGACCTGATCCAGGATGTCGTCAGCGGCGACTTCGACCGGATGGAGCTGTACGAGTCCAAGCTGGGCCAGCTCGAACAGTTCATCCAGGACCAGACCGCGCAGACGCTGAAGTCGCAGGGCGACACGGCGGCCCTGCTGGAGCGCAAGGAGACCGAACTCCGCCTGCAACGCCGCTACATGCAGCAGTTGCAGCAGGCCATGTCCAGCGTGGACATGCGCGATTTCCTGCGGGACTTCCTCACCCAGACCTGGAGCGAGGTCCTGGTGCACGCCTCGCGCCATCCGGACCTGGACGCCGCGCTGGTCGAACGGCTGCGCAACATGGGCCGCGACCTGGTGCTGTCGGTCCAGCCGAAGACGACGCCCCAGCAGCGCCAGGGCTTTCTGGCCTCGCTGCCGGTGCTGATGCGCACGCTCAACGAAGGGCTGGACCTGGTCCGCTGGCCGGAGCCCGACCGCAAGAAGTTCTTCGCCGAACTGCTGCCCGCGCACGCCGAGTCGCTGAAGGGCCAGGCGCTGAGCCCGCTGGAATACAACCTCCTCGCCAAGCAGCTGGAATCCGTCTTCAGCATGGCGCCGCCGCGCGAGCAGGACCTGCCCGCGCCCGGGGCCGTTCCGTTGGATCTGGACTTGAGCGAAAAGCTGTCCGACGAAGAGGCGAAGCGGCTCGGCTTCATGGAGGACGCGCACGTCGACTGGGACGGCCATGTCGACATCGACCTGGACCTGGGTGCCGACGAACATCGACCGCTGCAGGCGGTCGACATCAGCATCGACGGCCTGCCCGCCGCGGAAGAAGCGCCTTCGCCGCCGTCCGGCGAGCTGCTGATCGACCACCTCCAGATCGGCACCGCCTACCGGATGCATCGCGACGGCGACTGGATCAAGGTGCGGCTCGCCCACATCAGCGGCACGCGCAGCTTCTTCATCTTCACCCACGGGACGAAGCATCAGGAGACGCTGACGATGACCTCGCGCATGCTGCACAAGCTGTGCGAGGGCGGACGGCTGCGGGCGTTCGAACACGCCCACCTGCTCGAACGCGCCACCGCGCGCGCGCGCCAGCAGCTGGCCGCGCTCGGCGCGAAGCACTGAACGGCCCTGCGCCGCTTCAGCGGATCAGCTCGACATCGTCCGCGCCATGCGGATCGCCGCCGACAGGCTCGACGGGTCCGCACGACCCGTCCCGGCGATGTCGAACGCGGTGCCGTGATCAGGGCTGGTGCGCACCAGCGGCAGGCCCAGCGTCACGTTGACGCCCTCCTCCACGCCGAGGTACTTCACCGGGATCAGCCCCTGGTCATGCGTCATCGCGATCACCGCGTCGAACTCGCCGGGGTGCTTCGGCGGCGCGTGACGCGCCCGCATGAAGACCGTGTCCGGCGCGAACGGGCCGCTGGCGTCGATGCCCAGCGAACGGGCCTGCGCGATTGCCGGCGCAATGTGCTCGATCTCCTCGCCGCCGAACAGTCCGCCTTCGCCGGCGTGCGGGTTCAGACCCGCCACCGCGATGCGCGGCGCGGCGATCCCCGAGCGACGCAGCGCGGCATCGGCGATGCGGATCGTCTGCAGCACGCGCCCGGTGGTGATCTGGTCGACCGCCTGCCGCAGTGCCACGTGGATGGTCACCAGCACGACCCGAAGTTCGTCGTTCGCCAGCATCATGCGCACGGGCGGCAGCCGGCCGTCGGCGTCCGCGCAGAGGGCCTGCAACAGTTCGGTGTGGCCCGGATGGTCGACACCGGCGGCATGCAGGGCCTCCTTGTGGATGGGGGCCGTCACCAGCGCGCGCGATCTCCCGGCGAGTTGCTCCTTCGTCGCGGCGACGATGCAGCGCGCCGCGGCAGCGCCTGCGACCGCGCTCACCTGACCGATCGGCTGCTCGAGCAGATCCTGCGGCAGGCCCGCCGGCTGCCATACCGGCAGGCAGTCGGGCGGAACCGGACCGTCGGCGCGGACCAGCTCCGCCACCGGCAGCCTCACGCCCATGACGTCCAGCGCGCGCCGGAAGACGCCGACATCGCCCACCAGACGCAGATCCGCCCCCCGATCGCGCGCCCAGGCGGCGACCGCGATCTCGGGGCCGATGCCGCAGGGGTCGCCCATCGTCAGCAGCAGCGGGCGGGAACTCTCGACGTCGTCCTTCATGCGGGGTTCGGGATGTCGATGAAGCGGTATTGAAGACCGAGCTGGTCGGCCACCTGCCGGCCCAGCGCCTGGACGCCGTAGCGTTCGGTCGCGTGGTGTCCTGCGGCGATGAAGGCCACGCCGGTCTCGGCCGCGTAATGAGCCTGCGGCTCGGAGATCTCGCCGGTGATGAAGACGTCCGCGCCGGCGGCGATGGCCGCCTCGAAGTAGCCCTGCGCGCCGCCGGTGCACCAGGCGACGCGCTTGAGCGGACGGCCGTCGCCGGCGGCCTGGATCGTCGCGCGACCCAGCCGCTGCTCGACATGGGCGCTCAGCGACGCCAGCGACTCGAAAGCCGCCGGCAATGCGCCGATGCTGCCCAGGTCCTGTTCGCCGAAACGACCTTCGGCGGCCCAGCCCAGATGTTTCGCGAGTTGTGCGTTGTTGCCCAGTTCCGGATGCGCATCCAGCGGGAGGTGGTAGGCGAAGAGGTTGATCTCGTTCGTGAGCAGCCGCGACAGGCGCTGCTTCATCCAGCCGGTGACGCGGCCGTCCTGGCCGCGCCAGAACAGCCCGTGATGGACCAGGATCGCATCGGCCCCGGACGCGACGGCGGCGTCGATCAGCGCGAGGCTCGCGGTCACCCCGCACACCAGTTGCCGGATCTGGTCGCGGCCCTCGACCTGAAGGCCGTTCGGCCCATAATCCTTGAAGCGCGTGGGCTCCAGCGTGGCGGCGAGCAGCCGCTCCAGCTCCGTGCGATGTGCCATGACAGGATCTCTCTTGCGTCAAACCTGGCTGATTTTCTCCCAGGCCACCACGGTGGCGCTGGCCGGCTACTTCGTGGTGGCCACGCTCAAGCCCGAATGGCTGCACGAAGCCCCCAAGGTCGTGCCCACGCTGCCCGCCGCGGCGGGCGCCCCGCCTCGCGCGTCGGTACAGTTCAGCTTCGCGGCGGCGGCCCAGGCGGCGTCGCCGGCGGTCGTCGCGGTGCTGGCCAACAAGCCCGCGCCCAGCCAGCGCGAGATCGACGCCGATCCCTGGCTGCGTTTCCACTTCGGCAAGCGCCCCCAGCAGCAGCGGCCGCAGACCGGCCTCGGCTCGGGCGTGATCGTCTCGCCCGAAGGCTACGTGCTGACCAACAACCATGTCGTCGCCGGTGCGACCGAGATCCGCGTGCAACTCGCGGACGGCCGCGACACGCCGGCCCGACTGGTGGGCACCGACCCGGAAACCGACCTGGCCGTCCTGCGCATCACGCTGCCGCCGCCGCTGCCGGTGATCCACCCGGGCAAGGCGGGCGAGCTGCAGGTCGGCGACGTGGTGCTGGCCATCGGCAATCCGTTCAACGTCGGACAGACGGTGACCTCCGGCATCATCAGCGCGCTGGGCCGCACCCAGCTCGGCCTGAGCACCTTCGAGAACTTCATCCAGACCGACGCCGCCATCAATCCCGGCAACTCCGGCGGCGCGCTCGTCGACGTGCAGGGACGGCTGGTCGGCATCAACACGGCGATCTACTCGCGCACCGGCGGTGGCAGCCTGGGCATCGGCTTCGCCATCCCGGTGGACTCCGCGTACCAGGTGCTGGAAGCGCTGGTGAAGGACGGCAAGGTCTCGCGCGGCTGGCTGGGCGTCATCACCGGCGACATCAACCCGGAGGTCGTCGACACGCTGCAACTGTCCGTCGATCACGGCGTGCTGGTCAAGGAAGTCTTCAAGGCGAGTCCGGCGGCCAAGGCCGGCCTGGAGGCGGGCGACGTCGTCGTCGAGGTGGCAGGGCAGCCGGTGAGATCGCCGCGCGAGCTGGTCAACGTCGTCGCGGCACTGAAGCCGGAGAGCCAGACCTTGATCTCCGTGCAACGCGGCAAGGACACCCTGAAGCTGCCGCTGCAGGTCGGGCTGCGGCAGCCGCAGTCGACGGACGACGCCGTACCGGAATGATCCATGGATGACGACCAACTGCTGCGCTACTCGCGCCACATCCTGCTGGACGACATCGGCGTGGAAGGCCAGGAGCGCCTGATGGACGCGCACGCGCTGGTGATCGGCGCGGGCGGCCTGGGGTCGCCCGCGGCACTGTTCCTGGGCACCGCCGGCGTCGGCCGCATCACGCTGGTCGACCATGACCGCGTCGACGTGACGAACCTCCAGCGCCAGATTGCCCACACCCTGGCGCGCGTGGACCAGCCCAAGGCCGAATCGGCCGCCGCCGGCCTCGCGGCGATCAACCCGGAACCGCGCGTCCAGGCCATCACCGTGCGCGCCGACGCGGCGCTGCTCGACGAGCTGGTGCCGCAAGCCGACGTCGTCCTGGACTGCACCGACAATTTTCCGACACGCCACCTCGTCAACGCCGCCTGCGTGAAGCACGGCAAGCCGCTGGTCTCGGGCGCTGCGCTGGGCTTCGACGCGCAGTTGAGCGTGTACGACAGCCGCGAGCGCGCCTTCCCCTGCTACGCCTGCCTGTTCCCCGCGGACCAGCCGCCCGAGGAGCAGCGCTGTGCGGTGATGGGCGTGTTCGCGCCGCTGGTCGGGATCATCGGCAGCATGCAGGCCGCCGAGGCGCTCAAGCTGCTGGCCGGGATGGGCTCGACGCTGCCGGGCCGGCTGCTGATGCTGGACGCGCGCCGGATGGAATGGACCGACCTGAAGGTCGCCCGCGACCCGCGCTGCCCGTGCTGCGGCACGACCTGACCCCGCGCAACAAACCGTCGCCCGTGGCCGCCGAAGGCGCTGGCGAACGAACAGAAATTAAGTGGCAACACCCGTAAGCTCTCGGGCCATCGAATCATGATCAGAAGCGACAAACTCACCGCCCGCAACTTCCCCACCGCGCAGGAGGAAGCCCAGCAGCAGGCTACCCTCGACGCGGCCTTCGACGCCAATCCCCCGGCGGCTTTCCAGCTCGCATTCACCGACACCGACTTCCTGGTGCGGCCCGAGCTTCGCCCGGTGCGCATGCAGCTCGAGCTGCTGAAACCCGAGTTGATCCAGCAGGAACTGAACATCCAGTCGACGGTGGTGATCTTCGGCAGCGCCCGCATCGCGGATCGCGAAGCGGCGCAAGCGGCGGTCGACGCCGCTCGCGCAGCGAATGACAAGGCCGCGGTGCAGCGCGCCGAGCGTCGCCTGGTGATGAGCGGCTACTACGAGGAAGCGCGCCAGTTCGCGCGGCTGGTCACCGAGACGACCAAGGACTTCGCTCATCCGCTGTACGTCGTCACCGGCGGCGGACCCGGCATCATGGAAGCGGGCAACCGCGGCGCGCATGAAGCCGGCGGCCGCAGCATCGGCCTGAACATCGTGCTGCCGCACGAGCAGCGCCCGAACCAGTACATCACGCCGGAACTCTGCTTCCGCTTCCACTACTTCGGGCTGCGCAAGATGCACTTCCTGATGCGGTCGGTGGCGCTGGCGGCCTTCCCCGGCGGCTACGGGACGCTGGACGAGCTGTTCGAGACGCTGACGCTGATCCAGACCGGCAAATGCCGTCGGCGTCCCATCCTGCTGTTCGGACGCGACTTCTGGTCGCGGCTGATCGACTTCGAGCTGCTGATCGACACCGGCATGATCAGCCCCGGCGACGAGCAGCTCTTCCACTACGTTGAAACCGCGGACGAGGCCTGGGGCCTGCTGATGAAGGAATACGACATCGGCGGCACCGCGAACGGCTCGAACAACGGCGCCAACGGCACCTGATCCGGCCCTCGGGGGCCTTCCGCAAGCAAGAGAGGTTGGACCATGACCGCAGCACGACACGTGAGCCTGATCGGCGCTCCCACCGACGTGGGGGCCGGCGCCCGGGGCGCCAGCATGGGACCGGAGGCCCTGCGGGTCGCCGGTCTCGCCGAGGCGCTGCGGGCGCACGGCGTCGAGGTCAAGGACTGCGGCAACCTGGTGGGCCCGTCCAACCCCTGGCAGCCGCCGACCGAAGGCTACCGCCACCTCGACGAGGTGACGGCCTGGAACCAGGCGGTGCACGACGCCGTCTACGCGGAGCTCAACGCCGGGCGCATGTCCGTCCTGCTCGGCGGCGACCACTGCCTCGGGCTGGGATCGATCGCCGCGGTGGCCCACCACTGCCGTGACACCGGCAAGAAGCTGCGCGTGCTATGGCTGGACGCGCATGCCGACTTCAACACCAGCAAGCTCACGCCCAGCGGCAACATCCACGGCATGCCGGTGGCGTGCCTGTGCGGCTACGGCCCGCAGGAGCTGATCGGGATCGGCGGCAAGGTGCCCGCGATCGATCCGAAGTGGATCCGCCAGATCGGCATCCGCAGCGTCGACGAAGGCGAGAAGCGCTTCGTGCACGAGGTCGGCCTCGAAGTCTTCGACATGCGCTACATCGACGAGATGGGCATGCGCCACACCATGGAGCTGGCGCTGGCCACGATGGACGCCAACACCCATCTGCATGTGAGCTTCGACGTCGACTTCCTCGATCCGGACGTCGCGCCCGGCGTCGGCACCACGATTCCCGGCGGGCCGACCTACCGCGAAGCACAGCTGTGCATGGAAATGATCGCGGACACGGGCCGCCTGGGCTCGCTGGACATCATGGAGCTCAACCCGGCGCTGGACGTCCGCAACAAGACGGCACTGGTGGCGGTGGACCTGGTGGAGTCGCTGTTCGGCAAGTCCACGTTGATGCGCAAGTGAGGGGCACCAGGTGACGTGCCAATGACGTACCGACGACGCACCAGTCTCGTACCGGTGACGGCGACGGGGGATGCTCGAAGCGAGACTTGCGTCACACCCGACTCGTTGGATCACTTTCCGACAGCGATGGTCGCGATAACAAGCAGAATGCGGTGGACTCCTCCCCGATTCGGTGGAACTCTCTAGGGCGATGGCCACGATCCGTGAACTGGCTCACGGATGGAAACTGACAGAATCGTGTCCAATTGATACCCAGGGACGGCACAGAGGCCCGACATCGGAACGCATCGCGCCGAGGTCATAGCAGCCCGTCGTACACCCGCGATGCACGAACGAATCCTTCAACCATGTTGTCTCGTCTGACTTCAGTGATTTCGCGAACGGTGGCCATCGCCGCGGCCATCGTTGGCGCCGTCTCCACCAGTTACGCGGCCTCCCCGACGACCGGGTCCGGCACCTTCCAGGTCGGCGCCACCATCCTGGTCGCCTGCAACATCACCGGCAGCACGCTGACCTTCGGCGGATCCATCGATCCGCTGCAGACACCCGGTCCGGTGGATGCGTCGACCGCGCTCAACCTCACCTGCACGAAGACCACGCCTTACAGCGTCTCCCTGAGCGCGGGTGCCAACGCAGGCAATGCGTCGGCCTTCGGCTCGCGCGTGATGAAGAGCGGCAACAACAACCTGCCGTACCAGCTGTACCTCGACGCCGGTCGCACCCAGGTCTGGGGCGACGGCAACGGCAGCGGCGTGTACACCGGCACGGGCACCGGCAGCCAGCAGCAACTGACCGTCTACGGCCGGCTGCCGTCGCTGAATGGCATCGTGCCCGGCAATTACTCCGACACGGTCACGCTGACCATCACCTACTGATCTCCGCCAGCTTCACCAGCGTGTGAAGCACGCGGTTGGCGGGCGTGGGCACGCCCAGCACCTCGCCGCGGCGCACGAGAAAGCCGTTCAGGTGATCGATCTCCGTGCGCTTGCCTCGGCCCATGTCCTGCGCGGTTGACGAGAACTGCCCCGGCATCGTCTCCGCGATCTTGCGCACGGCCTGGCGCACATCCCCCAGGAGCGTCACGCCATCCGCCGCGGCCACCGCCACGCCCTCGTCGACGAGCTGTTCCATCACCGCCCACACGCCCTCCCCCTTCACCAGCTCCCCATAGGGTTGCTGCGTCAGCGCCGAGAGCGCGTTGTAGGCGCAATTGATCAGCAGCTTGGACCAGAGCGCGCCCCGCACGTTGTCAGACACCTCGGTGGGCACGCCCGCCGCGATCAGCGCCTGCGCGACACGCTCGGCGCCGGGCGCCGGCTCGATCACCAGTTCCCCGCGCCCGTGATGCTTCACATGGCCGGGTCCGGCCATCTCCGTCGCGACGTAGACCACCGCCGCCGAGACCGGCTGAGGGACCGTCGCGCGCAGCCGTTCGGCGTTGTCGACGCCGTTCTGCATCGACAGCAGCAGCGTGTCCGCGCCGATGTACGGCGCCAGCGCCTGGGCCGCCGACACCGTGTCGGTCGACTTCACGCAGAACAGCACCACCTGCGCGCCGCGCGCCGCCGAAGGCTCGGTGTCGGCACGCAGACGGATCTGCTCATCGAACATCCTTGTCTCCATGCGCAGACCGCGGTCCCGGATCGCTTCCACATGACCCGGGCGGCCGATCAGCGTCACGTCATGGCCGACGCGCGCCAGCATGCCGCCGAAGAAGCAGCCCACCGCGCCAGCGCCCATCACGGCGACCTGGAGCGGCGTCTGCGAGAAAGCGGTGTTGTCGATGGCGGTCATGGCGTCATCCTCGCGATGGGCATGTCGGTGAATGGGGCGCAGACGATCCAGCCCTCCAACGGATCCATGCCGACGGGCAGGCCGTAGTCCGGGCGCGCATCGGCCCAGGCCGCCTGCATCAGGCACAGCACCGCATCGAGCTTGTCGCCGCTGCCGTCGTCGGCCAGTTCGTCCCGCTGCGCGTGGCTCAGCCTCAGGCGCAGGCCCAATCGGCTGCGGCCCTGTTCCAGCGCCTCGATCATGTCCTTGCGGGCGATCAGACGCTCGGGCGTCTGCCTGGCGCGATCGTCGCTCTTGTAGCTGCGGGAGCCGATCAGCTCGCGCGCCAGCAGTCCCGGATAGGCCTCCAGCGCCACACGCGTCGCATCTCCGGCATGAAGCCCCGGGAGATGCACGCCCGCCGTCAACAGGCGCGGCACGCCGGCATGCAGCATGTAGGCCACGGGCGGGTTGACCCACTTCATGCTCGGCGAGGAGCCGGCGGGGCCGTCGCAGGCACGGTGCGCGAATTTGCCACCGACCGGACGCGCGTCGCAGAAGGCGGCGAAGGTGTCCCGGATCTCGGCGCGCGAGAGGCTCGCGTAATGCGCGATCAACGGCGCCCACGCGGTCGGCCAGCCCAGTGTCTCGATCAGCTCGCGCGGCAGCCCGAACGGCAGGTCGAAACCGCCCAGCCACGGCCCCGGTTCCGAGAGCCAGTTCTCGAAGGCGTCCAGCGAGGTCAGCGCCCTCTGGCGTTCCAGCTTCACGACGCCGCCTTGCCGGCGCCCGAACGCCAGACGGATGGGCTTGCGGGCCGTCGGCGCGCTGGTGAAGTCGACGCCCACCAGGGCTCGATCCACCGCCGCCACCGTCCCGATCGACGAGCCGCCCTCCCGGGGAATGGGGATCGTCCCCGGCGCCGGGGACGGCGGTTCGCCGGCACGGCCGGATGCGCGTGGCGCTTTCGAGACTTTTGGCATGCCTGCGACTGTATCCATCGTCCACTGGGGCGAGCCGCCATTGACGTGCGCTATGCGGCGGCGAATGCTGTGACCATCGAGGTCGACGACATCGACGGAGGAGAGTCCGCCTTGTTCCAACGCGAGCTGGCGCGAGCCCTGCACCTGAGCCGTCGCGGCGCGTACCGCGACGCGACCGATGCCCTGGAGCTGTCCCTGGTGGCCGCCGACACGGCGCGGGACCGCGCGCGGGCGCTGATCCTCATCGCCCACAACCTGCCGAGGCAGGGAGACCTCCAGGGCGCGCTGCGGCGCGCGAGCGAGGCCGCCGCGCTGGTCCGGCTGATCGACGGTCCCGACCAGGATGGCTGGACGGCCGAGGCTCTCACCGAGCTCTGCTACGTCTACGCGCAGTTCCAGATGGGGCGGGACGCCATGCAGGCCGGCTGGCAGGCGCTGGCGGCCGCCCGACGCGCCGAGGATGCCGCGCGCGAAGCCTGGGCGCTGAACCGGCTCGCGGTCGCCTTCGCGGTTTCGGACCAGGTCGAACAGGCGTGCCAGCACACCCTGCAGGCGCTGGAGATCGCCCAGCAGCAGGCGCCGGGCGAGCGCGAACTGCTGCTGTCGTGCCTGAACAACCTCGCCCATTTCTGGCTGCAGGCGCATGCGGAGGCGATCCGTGACGAGGACCGGACGGCGGCCGCCGAGGCGCTTGCGCAGGCCGGGCCCTATGCGGTGCGGGCGGCCGCGCTGGTCCGGGAGGAAGGCAACCCCTTCCTGGTCGTCGTGTCGCTGTCCAATCTGGTCGAGTTGCAGCTCGGGACCGGCGCGATCGATGAGGCGCTCGGAATCACCGATGAATACGAGCGTCTGGCGCAGCGGCACGGCTATGCGGGCATGGTCCTGCAGGCGCGGGCGCAGCGGGCCCTGCTGCAGCTCAAGCGCGACGACACCGCCGGCGCGCAGGACGCGCTGCCGGCGCTGGAAACACTCCAGGACCTGGTCGGCCAGCAATCGCCGCAATCGCTGCCCGCGCGCCTGCGGCGTCAGCTCACGCTGGCAATCTACCGGGGCTACAAGCTGCGCGGCGATGCGGTGCGGGCCCTGGCCGCGCACGAACAGCTCACCGTCCTGGAGCGCCAGTCGGCGCGCAGCGCGATGGCGCTGCAGACCGAGGCCATGCTGATCCGCCAGGAGTTCCAGCAGGCGCAGGCGCGTGCCGAGCACGCGATGCAGGACCTGCGGCGCGAGCGCGAACGCGCGGACCTCGCCGAACAGGAGCAGCAACGCCTGCGTCGCCAGGCCGCGGAGCTCGGACGCATGGCGCATGAAGACGCGCTCACGGGCCTCAACAACCGCCGGCACGCCGAGTTCGCGCTGCCGCTCCTGCTGGAACGGGCGAGGCAGGAAGACAAGCCGATCTCCCTGGGGCTGCTCGACATCGACCACTTCAAGCAGGTCAACGACGCCTTCGGACACGGTGTCGGTGACCAGGCGCTGCAGAAGGTCGCGCAGGTGCTGCGGCGCCAGCTGCGCAGCGCGGACCTGCTGGCGCGGGTCGGCGGCGAGGAGTTCATGCTCGTCTTCGTCGGCGTCCCGCCGGAGCGCGCGCAGGACATCTGCGAGCGGCTGCGCGGCGCCATCGCCAGCCACGACTGGGGCGAACTGGCGGAGGGGCTGCAGGTCACGGTCTCCATCGGACTGGCGGCGGGCGAGGCGCCCGCCAAGCCGTCCCTGCTGGTCGAGACCGCCGACCAGGCGCTCTACGCCGCGAAACACGCGGGTCGCAACCGCGTGCAGGTCATGGGCTGCTGACCCGTTTCAGGCCTGCAGTTCAGGTCCGCACTTCAGGCCAATAGTTCAGACCCGCCCGGTCAGCCGGTCTCAGCTCAGCTTGAACACCGCCACCGATTGGGCCAGTGCATCGGCCTGATGCTGCAGGCTCTGCGCGGCGGCGGCGGATTCCTCGACCAGCGCGGCGTTCTGCTGCGTCATCTGGTCCAGCTGCGAAATCGCCGAGCCGATCTGATTGATGCCGCCGCTCTGTTCTGCGGTCGCGTGGCTGATCTCCGCCACGATACGCGACACGCGCGAGATCGAGTCGGAGATCTCGTTGATCGTCTCGCCGGCGCGCCCCACGAGCGCCGCGCCGCTGGAGACGCTCTCCCCGCTCGCGGTGATCAGCTGCTTGATCTCCTTCGCGGCCTCGGCGCTGCGCTGCGCCAGCGAGCGCACCTCGCTCGCCACCACCGCGAAGCCGCGGCCCTGCTCGCCGGCGCGCGCCGCTTCGACGGCGGCGTTGAGCGCGAGGATGTTGGTCTGGAAGGCGATTCCGTCGATGGTGCCGATGATGTCGCCGATGCGCGCCGACGACGAACTGATCTTCCCCATCGTCTGCACGACCTCGCCGACCACGCTGACGCCGCGCACGGCGACCTCGGCGGCCTGCTCTGCGAGCGCCTTCGCTTCGCCGGCGGAAGCCGCGTTGTGCTGCACGCTGGACGTCAGCTGTCCCATCGCCGACGCGGTGGCCTGCAGGTTGGACGCGGCCTGTTCGGTGCGCTGGCTCAGGTCGTGCGCGCCGGCGGCGACTTCGCGCGACGCCGTGGCGATGCTGTCGGTGGCGCTGCGCACACCGCTGACGACCTCGCGGATCGACGCCTGCATGCCCTGCACGCCGCGCGCCATCGCGGCCGTCTCATCCGCGCCTTCGACCTCGACCGGCTGGCTCAGGTCCTTGCGTGCGATGCGTTCGGTCGTGCTCACCGCCTGGGCGAGCGGCGCCAGGATGGAGCGGATGTTGAGCACGGTCAGCAGCGCGATCAGCGCCACGCCGATCGCCATGACGACGCCGAGCACGCCGCGCACGCTCAGCTCACGGGTGCCGAGGCGCCGCACCTCGTCCTGGCCTTCGCGCAGAATCGCGGTCGTCATCTCACCGACGCCGCTGTCCATGGCCAGCACAGGCGCCTTGATCGCGTCGGTGGAGCGATTCGCTTCAGCGGCGTCGACGAAGTCGGCATTGAGGATGCGCCTGGCGATGTCGTCGACGCCGGCCTTGTAGGCTTCCAGCGACTGTTTGAGCTTCGGTGGCAGGCTGCGGATCTCCGGGCTCATCTCGAGGGCCGACAGCGTATCGAGCGAGCGGATCACGCCGGCGTAGGTCTTCTGCCAATCGGCCTGGGCCTGCTTGACGGTGCCGTCGTCGCCGATGTTGATGAGCATGTCCTTCTCGAAGCGGCGCAGGTTGCCGATGCCGGCGCGGACTTCGGAAAGCTGGGTCAGCGCGCCCACGTCCTGAGCGACGTATTGCTGGAAATCGGCGCGTGAGCTGCCCATGGCCCAGAGGCCGGCGCCGCCGATGAGCAGCAGGGCAAGAACGGACAGGAGACCCAGACCGAGCAGGCGGGTCCGGATCGTGTAATGGCGCAGAGACTGCATGTTTTCCCAACGAGATCGATCGATGGGGAAAAGACTAGCAGCCGCCATGCCAGCGCCAGAGGACGCAGCGCTCTAAACCCGGCCGACCGTGGAGTCCTTCCGAACGGATGTCACGGAACGGGACGTCAAACCAGCTTGAACACCGCCACCGTCCGGGACAGCGCATCCGCCTGGTGCTGCAGGCTCTGCGCCGCGGCGGCGGACTCTTCGACGAGCGCCGCGTTCTGCTGCGTCATCTGATCGAGCTGGGAGATCGCCGACCCGATCTGGTTGATCCCGCCGCTCTGCTCGGTGGTGGCGTGGCTGATCTCGGCCACGATGCGCGAGACGCGGGAGATCGAATCGGAGATCTCGTTCATCGTCTGCCCGGCGCGCTCGACGAGGGCGGCGCCGCTGGAGACGCTCTCGCCGCTGGCGGTGATCAGCTGCTTGATCTCCTTGGCCGCTTCGGCGCTGCGTTGGGCGAGCGTGCGCACTTCCCCGGCGACGACGGCGAAGCCGCGGCCCTGTTCGCCGGCGCGCGCCGCTTCGACGGCGGCGTTGAGCGCGAGGATGTTGGTCTGGAAGGCGATCCCGTCGATGGTGCCGATGATGTCGCCGATGCGCGCCGACGACGCGCTGATCCGGCCCATGGTCTGGACCACCTCGCCGACCACGTCGACGCCGCGTCCCGCGGCGCCTGCCGCCTCTTCCGCCAGCGCGTTGGCCTGCCGCGCCGAATCCGCGTTGTGCTGCACGCTCGCGGTGAGCTGTTCCATCGCCGAGGCGGTCTCCTCGAGGTTGGACGCCGCCTGCTCGGTGCGGTAGCTCAGATCGTGCGCCCCGGACGCCACCTCGCGCGAGGCCGTCGCGATGCTGTCGGTGGCGCTGCGCACGCCGCTGACCACCTCGCGGATCGAGGTCTGCATGCCTTGCACGCCGCGCATCATGGCGGCGGTCTCGTCGGTGCCCAGCACGTCGACGCGCTCGCTCAGGTCCTGGCGCGCGATGCGCTCGGTCGTGCTGACCGCCTGCGCCAGCGGCGTCAGGATGGACGCGATGTTGAAGAAGGTGAAGACACCGATCACCAGCACGCCGACCAGCATCACGCCGCCCAGCGCCGTCCGGATGCGGAGCTCCTCGGCGTCGATGCGCTGCACCTCCTGGTTGCCGCGCTCCATGATCGCCTTCGTCATCTCGCCCAGTTGCTTGTCCATCTCCCGGACCGGGCCCTTGATCGGCTCGGTCTGCCGGTTCGCCTCGGCGGAGTCGACGAACTCCTGCTTCAGGATGCGCGCCACGATGCCGTCGAGCCCGCTCCGATAGCTGCCCAGCGAAGTTTTCATCGCCGGCGGCATCGACTTGATCTCCGGAAGGATGTCGAGCTGGCCGATCGCGTCCAGGCTCTTGTTGACGCCCTCGAAGGCCTTGCGCCATTCGTCCTGGTAACGCCGCACGGCGGCGTCATCGCCGATGTTGATCAGCATGTCCTTCTCGTAGCGTCGCAGGTTGCCCACACCGGCCCGGATCTCGGAGAGCTGCACCAGCGATTCGACATCCTGCCGCACGTAGTGCTGGAAATCCTGCTTTGTGCGGGCCATCGCCCACAACCCGTCGCCGCCGATCAGCAGCAGCGCGAACACCGACAACAGGCCGAGCGCCAGGAGGCGCGTCCGGATCGTGAAGTTACGCATGGACCACATGGCATTCCCCACTGTGTAGAAGGAGTAGGAAAAGCCTAGCAGCCGGCGTGCCAGCCGGACACCCTGTGGAAACGCGGGGATCGCGTTCGCCCGGCGTGCGCTGCTATCGCCGCGGATCGATGCTCAGCGCCAGAGCGCGTCCATCGTCCCGACGAAACGCGTTCGCCGGCCGGGATCGTCGATGGCGCGGCGCTGTCCGGCGACATAGACCTCGCGCCAGGTCGGCCCCTGGCTGGCGAAGATCAGCCCGTCCAGCAGCGCCGCGTCCGGCAGACCGGCCAGGCCGCTCGCGGTGGTGTCGAGCACCAGGAAGTCGGCGCGTGCGTCCCTCCGCAGACCCCAGGCGCCCAGGCCCGCCGCCTGCGCGCTGCCCGCGACGCAGGCGTCGAACAGGCGCGCCGCCGTCGACGGCTGGCGGCCCGGCCACGCCGCGACATTGCGTCGCTGCAGGCCCAGGCGCTGGCCGTACTCCAGCCAACGGAGCTCCTCGACCCAGCCGCGCGTGACCTGACTGTCCGATCCCACCGTCAGGGGCACGTGCGCCTCCAGCCAACCGGGCAGATCCGCCAGCCCGTCGCCGAGGTTGCCCTCGGTCCCCGGGCAGATCACCACGCCCGCGCCGCTGGCGGCGATGCGCGCGATCTCCTCCCGCGTGCTGTGCGTGGCGTGCACCAGGTGCCAGCGTGAATCCAATCCGTAGTCAGCCAGCAGGTCGATCGGCCGCTTGCCGGTGGCGGCGAGGCAGTCGTCGACCTCCTGCTGCTGTTCCGCGACATGCACGTGGATGGGAATGTCCGCGTCGCCAACCAGCGCCTGCAGCGCCCGCACGTCCTCGGCGTGCGCCGCGCGCAGCGAATGCACCGCCACCCCGGCACGCACGAGCGGCAGGCCCGCCGCATTGATGTGCTCACAAGCGCGCCAGACCCACTCGGCATCGGTGCGGAAGCGCCGTTGCGTGTCCCGCAGGCCCTTCTGGGCGAAGCCGGCATGCGCGTACAGCACCGGCAGCAGCGTCAGACCGATGCCGGTTTCCTGCGCAGCCTCGGCCAGCGCCATCGCCATCGCGAGCTCGTCCGGGTAAGGCGAACCGTCCTCGCGGTGGTGCAGGTAGTGGAACTCGCAGACCTGCGTGTAGCCGCCGGCCAGGAGCTCGGTGTAGAGCTGGGCGGCGATGGTCTTGAGCTGCGCCGGGGTCACCCGCAGCGCGACGCCGTACATGCGGTCGCGCCAGGACCAGAAGTCGTCGCTGACGCTGTCGCGCTGCTCGGACAGGCCGGCGAAGGCGCGCTGGAAGGCATGGCTGTGCGCGTCGACGAGGGTCGGCAGCACCGGGCCGCTCAATCGGACAGCCTCCGCCGGCGCAGGCCGTCCTGCGTTCAACCCGGTCCAATGGCCGTCCGCGCCGACGCACATCAGGACGTCTCGCTGCCAGCCGCCGTCCATCCAGGCTAGCGGCGCGTGGAAGGTCGCCGGTGATGCCCCGCCGATGGTGCTCATGAGGCGTTCCGGACCGGATTGGCCAGCAAGTAGGCCTGCAGCAGCGTCGTCAGCACCGGTCGGACGCGCTCGACGCAGGCGGCGTCCAGCTCGTAGCCGGTGAAGCCCATGTCGTTCTCGACCATGTAGCAGCGGTAGCACATCTCCAGCTGCACGGCCTGCTGGCCGAGCTCCGGGCGACCGTACTGGCGCGTGATGTAGCCGCCCTTGAAGCGCCCGTCGACGACCCAGCTGAACCGGTCCTGCGCCCGCAGCGCGATCTCCATCGCCTGGCGCGTGACCTGCTTGCAGGCCCTGCCCTCGACGGTCCCGATGTTCAGGTCGGGCAGCTGCCCTTCGAAGAGCCACGGCAGTTCCGAACGGATGCTGTGCGCCTCGAACAGCAGGGCGAAGCCGTGTTCCTGGCGCAGCCGCTGCAGCTCGCCCTGCAGCGCTTGGTGGTACGGCGCCCAATAGGTCTCGAGGCGGCGCTGTTTCTCCTCGGCGTCTGGTGCGAGGCCGTCCTTGTACAGCGGCTCACCGGTGAAGAAACGCGTCGGGCACAGCTCGGTGTTGGAGGCGCCGGGGTACATCGGCGTGTCCTCGGGCGGACGGTTCAGGTCGATCAGATACCGCGAGAAGCGCGGCACCAGCAAGCCGGCGCCGAGCTGCCCGGCGATGGGCGCGTACAGCGGCTCCAGATGCCAGTCCGTGTCTTCGCTGCCGAGCGCCCGCTCGACGTAGCGGTGATGCTGGTCGCCCGGGATCTCCCGGCCCACGTGCGGCATGCTGATCAACAGCGGTGTGCGGCCACGCCGCAGTTCAAAGACGTCGTGCTTCATCGCTCGTTCCTCGAGTCTCCCGGTGGCTCAGCCGCGCGGCTGTCCGCCCACCACGGTCTGCCGCAGCGGATTGCGGCCGAACCAGTAGGCCAGTTCGCGCGGATGCGACGCATCCCAGACGCAGAAGTCGGCGCGCTGGCCGGCGGTCAGCCGCCCGCGATCGGGCAAACCGAGCGCCCGCGCCGCGTTCGTCGTCAGGCCGCGCAGCGCCTCCTCCGGCGTCATCCGGAAGAAGGTGCAGGCCATGTTGAGCATCAGCAACAGCGACAGCCCCGGCGAGCTGCCCGGGTTGTGGTCCGTCGCCAGCGCGATCGGCACGCCGGCGTCGCGCAGCGCCTGGATCGGCGGCAGCTTCGTTTCACGCAGGAAGTAGAAGGCGCCGGGCAGCAGCACCGCCACCGTTCCGGCGCGCGCCATCGCGGCGATGCCTGCCTCGCTCAGGTATTCGAGGTGATCGCAGGAGAGCGCATTGAACTCGGCCGCCAGCGCGGCGCCGCCCTGATCGCTGAGCTGCTCCGCGTGGAGCTTCACCGGCAGGCCGACCGCCCTCGCCGCATCGAACACACGGCGGGTCTGATCGCGCGTGAACCCGATGCGTTCGCAGAAAGCGTCGACCGCGTCGACGAGTCCCTGTTGATGCAGCTCCGGCAGCCACGCGCAGACCGCATCGACGTACGCGTCCTGGCGACCGTCGAATTCGGGCGGCAGCGCGTGCGCGCCGAGGTAGGTCGTCTTCACCGTCAGGCCGAGGGCCGCCAGCTGCCGGGCGACGCGCAGGCACTTGGCCTCGTCCGCGAGCGACAGGCCGTAGCCGGACTTCACCTCCAGCGTCGTCAGCCCTTCCGCCATCAGCGCGCGGGCGCGCGGCACCGCCAGCGCATGGAGGTCCTGCTCGCTGGCCGCGCGCGTCGCGGCCACCGTGGACCGGATGCCGCCGCCGGCGCGCGCGATGTCCTCGTAGCTCGCGCCCTGCAGGCGCAGCTCGAACTCCGCCGAGCGCTCGCCGCCGTAGACCAAATGCGTGTGGCAATCGATGAAGCCGGGCGTCACCAGCAGTCCGCCGAGATCGCGCAGCTCGACCGCGCTGTCGCGCAGGTCGCCGGGCAGGTCCGCCATCGGGCCGACCCAGCGCAGCAGCTCGTCCTCGACCAGCAGCGCGCCGTCGCGCACCAGGCCCCAGTCGCGGTCGCCCGCCAGGGTGGTGAGCGTCGCATTGGCGTACAGCACGCGCCGCGGCATCGCCGCCGGTGCGGATGCCGACGCCGATGCGGAGGCCGCGCCTGTCGTCGAGGACGGGGCCGTCATGACTCGCTCCAGATCAGCCACCAGGCGGGGCCGTGCCGATCGCCGTCGTCGAAGACGCAGCTCTGCGAGGCCGGCGACTCGCACCAGGCCAGCGTGTGCGGCGCCAGCGGCACCGAACGATGACCGTGGATGATCATCCCGCCGTCCTGCGTGAACAGCCCCAGCCACTGCGCCCCGTGCGGAATCACGGGCCGGTCCGCCGGCTGCACGCGGAACACGCCCGCGTCGCGACGATGCATGGCGTTGAAATCCTGCGTCGGGCCGTCGATGAGCACGCAGTTCGGCGCGTCCTCGCCGGCGAAATGGACGATGCCCTCTTTCGGCTTCAGCGCCCGGCCGCGCAGGATCACGCCGCCGCCCGACAGCACGCTGAACCACCGGTCCACGCCGGGGAAGGCCGAGAACGGGCCGTCGCGGTCGATGTCGGCGATGCTGACGCGGACCTTCCAGTCCGCCACATGGGGCCACGCGAGCAGCTCGCGCGTCCGACCTCCTCCATTGCGCCACGCGGTCGGCGCGACCTCATCGGCGGTGATCCTCATCCAGCTCATGTCCGGCAGCTTCTTGGTTTTTGTCGAAGCCCCGGATTTTCGAAGAGTCATCCATCGCGTCACGTCACGAAACGTCACATCGTTCCTCCTGCCACAACTTGCTCGCCAACTCGTGAACAGCGTCACGCCTGGAAGCTGCCCTCAAGGAAATATCGACTGGCCGGATGCACCAGCCGCACCGCCGTCACCGTGCGGCCGAGGCTGGAGGTCGCCCGCTTCACCACGAGGCAGGGCTCGCCGCGTGGCATGCCCAGCAGTTTCGCCTCGAGCGCATTCGGCATCGCCGCCTCGATCGTATAGCGGGCCTCCGACAGCGGGGCGACTTCGAGGAGGTAATGCGTCGGCGTCACGCGCTCGAAGTCCTGGTCCATGTAGGCCGGGGCGCACGCCGGATTGACGAGGCGGTCCTCGCACTGGATCGCGATGCCGTTCTCGCGATGGACGATGACACTGTGAAACAAGGTCGAACCGGCGCGAAGACCCAGCATCGCGGCGTGTTCGGCGCTCGCCTTCAAGGACTCCAGCACGTGGACCCTGGCCTCGTGGAGGTGACCGCGTTCTGCGATCTCCTCGTGCACGTCTCGCACCGTCAGCGTCGATGCGATCCGGTGCAGTTGGGCGACGAAAGTGCCCACGCCCTGCACCCGCTCGATCATGCCTTCCTGATGCAGCTCGCGCAGCGCGCGGTTCACGGTCATCCGGCTGACGCCGAAGACCTCGGTCAGTTCCGCCTCGGACGGCAGTCGCTCGCCCGCGCGCCACCGGCCGCCGGCGATGCCCTCGCGCAGATGCGTCTTCACCTTCAGGTATTGCGGCGCGGGACCGCCGCCGGCCGCGCTCGATGAGGGGGTCGCCATGAGTCGCGATCCTACTTGACTGTACTTGTATAGACAACCAGGAAAACCGCTCCTATGATCGCGCCCCATCGGCCCCTCGCCTCGCACACCAGGAGACATCGATGACGACCCCCACGCCCCCCGCCTCCTCCGCCCAGCCGCGCCCGGTGCGCGCGCCCACCGGCACCACGCTGAGCTGCAAGAACTGGCTGATCGAGGCCGCCTACCGGATGATCCAGAACAACCTGGATCCGGCCGTGGCCGAGAACCCCGATGCGCTCGTGGTCTACGGGGGCATCGGCAAGGCGGCGCGCAACTGGGACTGCTTCGAGCAGATCCTCGCCTCGCTCAAGAACCTCGATGAGGACGAGACGCTCCTGATCCAGTCGGGCAAGCCGGTCGGCGTCTTCCCCTCGCATGTCGACGCGCCGCGTGTGCTGCTGGCCAACTCCAACCTCGTGCCGGCCTGGGCGAACTGGGAGCACTTCAACGAGCTCGACCGCAAGGGCCTGATGATGTACGGCCAGATGACGGCAGGCTCGTGGATCTACATCGGTTCGCAGGGCATCGTGCAGGGCACCTACGAGACCTTCGCGGAAGCCGGCCGCCAGCACTTCGGCGGTGACATGGCCGGCCGCTGGGTGCTGACCGCGGGCCTGGGCGGCATGGGCGGCGCGCAGCCGCTGGCGGCGACCTTCGCCGGCGCCTGCTCGCTGACCATCGAGTGCCAGCAGTCGCGCATCGATTTCCGCCTGAAGACGCGTTACGTCGACGAGCAGGCCACCGACCTGGATGACGCGCTGGCCCGCATCGCGAGGTACACGGCGGAGAAGAAGGCCGTGTCCATCGCACTGCTCGGCAACGCGGCGGAAGTGCTGCCCGCCCTGGTTGCCCGCGTGAAGGCAGGCAGCGCGATCAAGCCGGACCTGGTCACCGACCAGACCTCGGCGCACGACCTGATCAACGGCTACCTGCCGGCGGGCTGGAGCGTCGAGCAATGGAAGGCGGCTTCCGCCGATCCTGCGAAGCACGCCGATCTCAAGGCCGCCGCCGCGCGCGGCTGCGCCGTCCACGTGCAGGCGATGCTGGACTTCCAGGCCATGGGCATCGCCACCGTCGACTACGGCAACAACATCCGCCAGGTCGCGTTCGACCAGGGCGTGAAGAACGCCTTCGACTTCCCCGGCTTCGTGCCCGCCTATGTGCGCCCGCAGTTCTGCGAGGGCCGCGGCCCGTTCCGCTGGGTCGCGCTCTCCGGCGATCCGGAGGACATCTACAAGACCGACGCCAAGATCAAGGCGCTGTTCCCCCAGCACGCCGGCGTGCACCGCTGGCTGGACATGGCGCGCGAGCGCATCGCCTTCCAGGGCCTGCCCGCGCGCATCTGCTGGCTGGGCCTGGGCGAGCGCCACAAGGCCGGCCTCGCCTTCAACGAGATGGTCCGTACCGGCGAACTGAAGGCGCCCATCGTCATCGGCCGCGACCACCTGGATTCCGGCTCGGTCGCCAGCCCGAACCGCGAAACCGAATCGATGAAGGACGGTTCCGACGCCGTCTCCGACTGGCCGCTGCTCAACGCGATGCTCAACACCGCCGGCGGCGCGACCTGGGTCTCGCTGCACCACGGCGGCGGCGTGGGCATGGGCTACTCGCAGCACAGCGGCGTGGTCATCGTCTGCGACGGCAGCGAAGCGGCGGACAAGCGCCTCGCCCGCGTGCTGTGGAACGACCCCGGCACCGGCGTCATGCGCCATGCCGACGCGGGCTACGAGCTGGCGCAGAAGACCGCGCAGGAGCGCGGCCTGAAGCTGCCGATGCTCGGCCGCTGAGCGCGACGCGCTGAACCGCCCTTTCCCCGACACCCGCATCCGACTTCGATCCGAGTTCCCATGACGACTTCCCTCGAACTCATTCCCGGCAAGCTCTCGCTGGAACAGCTGCGTCGCATCCGCGCCGGCGACGTGAGGCTCGCGCTGCACGCCGACGCCTGGCCGGCGATCCGCCGCGGCGCCGCCGTCGTGCAGGCCGCCGCGGCCGGCGACGACCCCGTCTACGGCGTCAACACCGGCTTCGGCAAGCTCGCTTCCAAGCGCATCGGCAAGGACGAGTTGGCCGCCCTGCAGCGCAACCTGATCCGCTCGCACTGCGTCGGCGTCGGCGCGCCGCTGGCGCCGCCGGTCGTGCGGCTGATGCTGGCGACCAAGGCGGCTTCGCTGGCGCGCGGATGCTCCGGCGTGCGCGAGTCGGTCGTGCAGAGCATCCTCGACGCCTTCAACGCCGGTCTCGTGCCCTACGTGCCCGCGCAGGGCTCGGTGGGTGCCTCGGGCGACCTGGCACCGCTGTCGCACATGACGCTGGCCCTGATGGGCGAAGGCGAGATGCTGGTCGACGGTCAGCGCAAGCCCGCGCTCGCCGAACTGGAGAAAGCCGGCCTGAAGCCGCTGGTGCTCGAAGCAAAGGAAGGTCTGGCGTTGATCAACGGCACGCAGACCTCGACGGCGCTCGCGCTCGAAGGCCTGCTGCGCTTCGAAACCGTCTACGCGGCCGCCGTCGTCAGCGGCGCGTTGAGCCTCGATGCCGCGCGCGGCAGCGACGGCCCCTTCGATCCCCGCATCCACGAGGTGCGCGGACAGCCCGGCCAGATCGAGGCCGCGGCCGCCTACCGCGCGCTGCTCGCCGGCAGTCCGATCCGCCAGTCGCATCGCGACGGCGACGACCGCGTGCAGGACCCCTACTGCCTGCGCTGCCAGCCGCAGGTCATGGGCGCCTGCCTGGACCAGTCGCGCTACGTCCGCGACGTGCTGCTGCGCGAGGCCAACGCGGTGACGGACAATCCGCTCGTGTTCGCGCCGGAAGACGGCCCGGCCGCGATGATCAGCGGCGGCAACTTCCACGCCGAGCCGGTGGCGCTCGCCGCCGACGCGCTGGCCTGCGCGATCGCCGAGGTCGGCGCCATCGCCGAGCGCCGCATCGCGATGCTCATCGACACCGGCGTCTCGCGCCTGCCCGCCTTCCTCACCGAGAACGCCGGCCTCAACTCCGGCTTCATGATCGCGCACGTCACCGCCGCCGCGCTGGCCAGCGAGAACAAGTCGCTGGCGCATCCGGCCAGCGTCGACAGCCTGCCGACCTCCGCCAACCAGGAGGACCACGTCTCGATGGCCACCTTCGGCGCGCGTCGCCTGGGTCCGATGCTGGACAACACCGCGCACATCGTCGCGATCGAACTGCTGGCCGCCGCGCAGGGCATCGAGTTCCTGCGTCCGCTGCGCAGCTCCGCGCCGCTCGAGGACGTGCACGCGCTGCTGCGCGAGCGCTGCCCGGCGATGTCCACCGACCACTACCTGGCACCGGACATCGAGCGCGCCTTCGTGCTGGTCAACGACGACGGTCCGCGCGGCCCGGCGGCGCTGCTGCGCGCACGCACGGAGATGGTCGTGCTGGACTAATATCCGGGGCATCGGCGGGCCTCGCCCGCCATCTCCCCGCGAGCTCCGCATGCCACACACCGCCTCGACGGCGCGCCCTCCGCGCGCCGTTCGCGTTTCCACCCTGTCCACGCCGGAACGCGCCTCGCCCCCGCTTGTGCGCTTCATTGCGGGACTGTTGCTGCTGATCGCGGCGATGCTCCTCGCGCCGCGCGCATTCGCCGCGACCAAGGTGGTCTTCGACATCGACATGCGCGACGAGATCGCCGGCGGCCGCTTCGACCCCTCCAAGGACCTCGTCGGCGTGCGCGGCGGCGCGGCGCCGCTGAACTGGGGACGCTCGGTGGTCGCGCCGGCGGCGGGGCCGGGCCGCGAGGGCTGGTACAGCGTCTCGGTCGTCTTCGAGCGCATCCCGCCGGGCGGCAACGTTCCCTACAAGTTCCACGTCGAGCATCCGGGGCAGAACGACCCCGAAGGCGATTGGGAGTCCGGCTCCAACCGCTCGCTGGAACTGGTCTCCGATGAGGTGCGCGTCTCGCGCGCCTTCAACGCGCCGGGCGCGCCGATCTCGCTGAGCCGAGCCGGCACGATCGAACGGCTGGCGCCGCTGCCCGGCAACTTCGTCGGTCAGCGTCCGGTGCAGGTCTGGCTACCGCCCAACTATGAACGCGACACCGGGCGCCGATATCCGGTGCTCTACCTGCACGACGGCCAGAACGTCTTCGACGCCGCCGCGGCGGGCGCCGAGTGGCAGGTCGACGAGACCGCGCAGCGCCTGGTCGTCGACGGCCAGATCCAGCCGCTGATCATCGTGGCGGTGCACAACACCTCGCGCCGCATCGACGAGTACACCGCGACGGCGATGAAGTACGAGGGCAACACGCGCGGCGGCCTGGCGCCCGCTTATGCGCGTTACCTGATCGAGCAGCTCAAGCCCTCGATCGACGCGCGTTACCGCACCGTTCCGGACGCAGCCCACACGGCGGTGGGCGGATCGTCGCTGGGCGGCATCGTGAGCCTGTGGCTGGCGGTGCATCACGGCGACGTCTTCGGCGCGGCGCTGGTGGTGTCGCCCTCGTTGTGGTGGGACGACGAGTTCCCGATCCGCGATGCCCAGAAGACGCCGCTGCCGATGTCGGTGCCGCGTCCGAAGTTGTGGTTGGACATGGGGACGAACGAAGGCGCGGATTCGATCAAGCAGTTGCGCAAGCTTCGCGCGGTGCTGACGGCGCGAGGATGGGCGGGCGCCGACATCGGCTACCTGGAGGCCGAAGGGGCGGGTCATGACGAAGGCAGCTGGGCCGCACGGGTCGAGCCGATGCTGAGATTCGTCGACAGGCAGTTCAATGCCAAGCCAGGCAACGCCACACAGCAGAGCCCGTATCCCGTGGACGCTCGTCCGCCGATGCCCAAGGGTCAGGGCACGTACTGACCCGCACGCCCCGGTCCCAGATCGCAGAAGTCAGCGACTGCGAGTGGGGCCGGAATGCTTCTGGGGGCTACCGGAGGGACGCCCCCCTGAGGCGTGGAGTGCCCGCGCCTGGCGACAGCAGTCAGTAGCGCCCCGTCGCTCCCGCCACCCGCAGGTAGACGTAGGCGACCCACGCGACGAGGGCACGGCCGAGGAAGCCGCGCAGGCCGCGCCCGGCTGTCTGCTCGACGCGCAGCGACTGGGCCACCGCCGCGTCGAACTCCCGCGCCACATCCCCCGCGAACGGCGCATCGCGCACCACGACGTTCGCTTCGAGGTTGAGCAGCAGCGACAGTGGATCGATGTTGGAGCTGCCGATCGTGGCCCAGTCGTTGTCGACGACGCAGATCTTGGCGTGGAGGAACGCCGGCGTGTATTCGTAGATCTGCACGCCGTGCCCGAGCAGTTCGTCGTAGAGCGCGTGCGCGGCGATCGCGGCGATCTTGTAGTCGACCTTGCCCTGCAGCAGCAGCCGCACCTGGACGCCGCGCTGGGCGGCCTCCTTCAACGCGCGGCGGAAGCGTTGACCCGGATAGAAATACGGCGTGATCAGGTCCACCCGCGCGGTCGCGGCGCGGATCGCGTCGACGTAGGCGCGCTCGATGGTGCGGCGCTGGCGCAGGTTGTCACGCAGCACGAAGGCGGCGCGCACCGGCGGCAGGCGGCCCGGGTCGCGTCGGCGATGTTCCCCGCGCGGCATCCGGATGCGCCGCATCAGGCGTTTGGCGCGCCGCGCCGGCGAGGCGCTCCGGATCATCGCCCGCATCTCGTCGCCGAAGTCGTGCCCGAGCCACGCCCGCGTCCACACCGCGCGCGCCGCCTGCTCGATGGCCCGCACCGCCGGTCCGCCGACGCTGACGGCGAAGTCCAGCCGCGGCAGCTCGGTACGCCCGTGGTGCAGGTCCACGCGATCGTCGATCACGTTGATGCCGCCGACGAAACCCACGCGGCCGTCGACCACGCACAGCTTCTGGTGCAGCCGCCGCAACTGGCCGGGATGCAGCCAATTCCACCACCGGTCGATCGGGCGGAATACCGCCAGCGCCACCGCCGTCCCTTCGAGCTGCGCCCGCATCCAGTCCAGGCTGCCCTTCGAGCCGAAGCCGTCCACCACCGCCCTCACCCGCACGCCGCGCTGCGCCGCGCGCTTCAAGGCCTCGACAGTCGCGGCGCCGGCTTCGTCGTCGTGAAAGATGTAGGTGGCGAGCCAGACCTCGTGTTCGGCCTGGTCGATCGCCTCGATCTGCGCAGGGAACAACGCATCCCCGCCGCACAGCAGCCGCACCGCGTTGCCGCCGGTGAAGCTCGGCTGGGACCCGAGGGTCCACGGGAAGAGGGGTTCCGGCGTCCGCTTCAAGTCAGCACGAGCTCGGCGAGCAGCGGCAAGTGGTCAGACATCCGCGCCCACGCCGGACCGCGCGGCACCTTCATGTCGACGCAGCGCAGGCCGCGCGTGTAGATCCGGTCCAGCGCGAACACCGGCACCCGCGACGGGAAGGTCGGCAGCGAGCGCTTCGCGCCGGGCAGCATCGCCCGGCTCAGGCCGGTCGTGCGCATGGACTCTTCCAGCCGCTCGCCCCAGTCGTTGAAGTCGCCGGCCACGACCAGCGGCGCGCCGTGCGGCACGTGCTCCTCGATGAAGGCGGCCAGCTTCTGGATCTGCCGCACCCGGCTGCCGTGGATCAGCCCCAGGTGCGCGACGACCGCATGCACCTCGGTGCCCTGCCAGCGCACCGGCACGTGCAGCAGGCCGCGCTGCTCGAAGCGGTGGTCCGACACGTCGTGATGACCCACGTCGCCGATCGGGTAGCGCGACAGCAGTGCATTGCCGTGCTCGCCGTGGCGCGTGACCGCGTTGGTCCGGTAGGCCACCTCGTAGCCTTCCGGCGCGAGGAACTCCGCCTGGCCTTGCTCCGGCCAGCCGAACCAGCTGCGATCGAACTGCCGCGCCTCGCGGTGGTGGAACAGGCGGACCTCCTGCAGGAAGACCAGGTCCGCATCCAGCGCCTGCACGCCCATGCCGAGGTTGTGGATCTCCAGGCGCTTGCCCAGCCCCATGCCGCGCACGCCCTTGTGGATGTTGTAGGTCGCCACGCGAAGGCGTCCGACGCTGTCGGCCGGCGAGGTGTCGGTGGTCGCCGAGTTGGCCAGGGCCGCGTGGCGCGGCGTTCGGCGGATCATGGGGCGGCCCTTTCGTCGCGGGCCCGCTGGGCGGGCAGCTGGAGGATGGCTTCCGCGTTGGACGGCGAGAAGCACAGGTCCGCCGCCTCGCGCCACGGCAGCCAGCGGAAATCGAGGTGTTCGCGCGGCGCCAGCGTCACCGCGCTGCCCGCGGGCACCGTCAGTCCGAAGACATGTTCGGTGTTCCGCGTCACGCCCGGCGCATAGCGGTGACGCCAGACCGGATAGATGTCGTACACGTTGGCGAGTTCCCAATCGACCAGCGCCCCCGGGGCCAGGTCTTGCAGGCGGATGCCGGTCTCCTCGAGCACCTCGCGCCGCGCGGTCTCGGCGAGCGGCTCGTCGAGCGCGTCCTTGGAGCCGGTCACGCATTGCCAGAAGCCGGGCCGGTCGGCGCGTTCCAGCATCAGCACGTCCAGGGCGTCGGTGTGGATCACGACCAGCACGGATTCCGGGATCTTGTAGGCGCGCGCAGACGGTTCGGCGGAGGCCGTCCGGGCATCGGCCGGGAGCGGGGTGGCGGCAGGGGCGAGAGGCACGTCGCGCATAGCGGGCAAGCATATCCCAGGGTCATGGCACGGTCGGCGTGTGCCGGGTCCGGCACGCCGCCGACATGGACTCCCACACGACCGACAAACACCGGACACGAACGGGCGCATCGCGCCGTTCGACATGTGGCGCGGCCGAACGGGCAATGCTTGTTCACAGTCGGCGAACAAGGTCGTCGGCAGATGTGCGGCAGGAAATATAGAAAGTTTGTAGAGCCGTCGGACGCCGCCTGTCATGAGGGCATCCGCCGTGCCGGCCCCCGGAAGAATGGCCTCCATCGCAATCGATACCCAGGAGGGGTCATGACCAACGTCAACACCACGTCCGGCGCCGGCGCCCGGCTGGTCGCATCCCGTCAGCTCGTGAGCCGGCCCAGCGGCAGCTTCGAGATCAACGCCCGGGAATACGGCACCGTCGCCGCAGGCGCGATCGGACTGGCCCAGGCGGCCTATCAGGGCGGCGAGAACGCCGTGAGCACCGTCGTGCACTGGAGCGAGGAAGGCCTGCAGGCGCTCGAGGACGGCGCCAGGGGCGTCGGCCATGCGCTCTCCACCGGCTTGTCCGACGTCAAGGAACTGGCCGGCGACGTGAAGGACGCCGTCGCCAGCGGGACCAGCACGGTGATGAAGGAGATCGGCGACGTCGGCGCCACCGTCGGCGGCTACCTGGCCGCGGGCGCCGTCGCGGGCAAGGCGCTGATCGACGAGATCCTCTGATCATGCGCGCCGTCGCCTTCATCGCGAGGCTCGCATTCGGCGCGGGGGCGATGCTGCCGCTGGCCGGCTGCTCGCTGCTGAGTCCCATGCCCGGCATCGAACTGGCCAAGGCCACGGCCGGCATGGCGACAGTCGCGATCGGCCAGGGGCCGACGCGCGCGACGCAGACGGTCTTCCATGACGCGGCGCTGCCAGAGCGCGTCTGCATCGAATACAACCGCTCGCTCGCACTGCCCGAATTCGTGCCGGCGCTGATCGCGGAGCTGCGCGAGCACGAGGTCCAGGCCCGCGTCTTCGAAGCCGGCGTCCGCCCCGGCGATGAGGCCTGCCCCGCCTGGGTGCATTACCAGGGGCTGCAGCAGTGGGACAAGCCGCCGCTGTCGGACCAGGTCCGGCCGTATCTCTCGCAGGCGACGCTCAGCCTGCACGACGCGGGCGGCCGGCTGATGGCCGCCAGCAGCTACCGCAGCGACGACGCGACGCTGGGCCTGGGCAAGTGGGCCACCACGCGCAACAAGCTCGCGCCAGTGGTGCGGGCGCTGCTCACCGGATTTGAAGGTTGAGGGGGAGAGTCATGTTCACCATTTCCATGGCCGCGCGACGCGGCGGACTGCTGCTGTCCGGCGCCCTGCTGAGCGCCTGTGTGTCGAACGAGGCGCTGGTGCAGGGGCCGGTGCAGGTGATGCCCCAGCCCGATGCCGCCTATGTCGAGCGCGTCAACAACGGCGCCATCTACCAGCCCGGCATGGCCGCGGCATCGCTCTTCACCACCGAGCGTCGCGCGCGCCAGGTCGGCGATTCGCTGAAGGTCGCCATCAGCGAGTCGCTCAGCGCCTCGCAGAAGAGCAAGACCGACACCAGCCGCGACAACAAGCTCGCGGTCAAGGGTCCGGGCGGCTCCAGCAAGGTCGGGATCGTCGACCGGCTGCTCAAGGCCGACGCCACCGCCTCCGGCAGCGACTCGTACAAGGGCAGCGGCGACTCCGAAGCCAGCGGCACTCTCAGCGGTCAGATGGCCGTGTCCGTGATCAACGTGCTGCCCAACGGCCACCTGGTCGTCGCCGGGGAGCGCAGCATCGCGATGAACGGCGGGCTGCAGACGCTGCGCTTCTCGGGCGTGGTCAGTCCGCAGGACATCCGCACCGGCAACCAGGTCCAGTCGGCCGACGTCGTCAACGCGCGGATGGAGATCGCCGGCAAGGGCGAGGTCTCCGAGGCCGCGCGGCGCAGCTGGCTTCAACGCGTGTTGACATCCAGCCTGGCGATCTGGTGAGCGGCGGATCGGCCGATCCGCGGCACTGCGTCCGCTCAGGCGAGCCGTGCGGCGAGTCGTCGCGCGAGTTCGAGCGCCTCCGATAGATCCGGGCGTCGCGCATCGTCTGTCGCATCGCCCGCGGCGCTGCCAGCGAGCCGCTCCAGCACGGACACCAGCGCACGCGCCTGCGCGCCCGGATCCACCGCGTCGGCCGGGCCGGCCCCGGTCTCCGCGGCAGGCAACTGGGCGATCAGCCGCTGCAGCCAGCCGGCGAGCCGCTCGGCCCGGCTGCGGTCGGCGCGCGACCAGACGGCCCCTTCCGGGCGCTCCAGCACGAGTTCGCCGACCACCGCGCCCGACCCATGGCGCAAGGACAGCGCCTGGGCCGAACGCCCCGCGCGCGCCGCGGCGCCGATGAGCGCCGGCGCGCCGCCCGCCGTCCAGCGCAGCTCCAGGGCCGTCAGCGCCAGGGCTTCCAGCAGCCGGGGACGCGCCTGCTGCCATTGCGACTCGACATCCGCGACGGTGGCCACCGTCGCGCCGGAACGTCCCAGGGTCAGCAGCAGGCCTTCCGCACCGTGCGGGTCCGTGTCGAAACGGGCGAGCTGCTCCAGCCGCGCGGGCAGTTCGGTCTGTCCGAGCGTCGCTTCCAGCCGCTGCCGCTGCTGCTGGTGATACCAGCTCGGCCCGAGCTGCTCCTGCTCCGCCATCAGCTGCCCCAGACGGCCGTGCGCCGCCGCCTGCAGGGAGCGCGACTGGATCTCCTCGCCCAGCGCCAGCGCCTGCTGCGCGGGCGGTACGGCTTCGGCGCCGCGGCGCAGCTCGCTGACCAGCAGCAGCGTCTGCGCCTGCAGCCAGCGGTAGCGGCAACGACGCGAGAGATCCTCCGCCTCGGCGGCCAGGGTCAGGGCGTGCTCGACCGCCCCGCTGTCGCGCGCGCAACGGGCGTGATGCCACATCGCCTCGGCCTCGTAGTCGCGATGCCCGACGGCGCGCGCATCGGCGCGGGCTTCGTCCAGACGCGGCAACGCCGCCTGCGGCCCTTGCGTCGCACGCAGCGACACGGCGCGGTTCAGCGCGATCTTGGAACGCATGTAAGGGTCGTCGCCCAGCTGCGGATAGTGCAACTCGGCCTGGTCCAGCACGCGACCGCCGCGCGCCCAGTCGCCGAGCGCGAAACATAGATGCGCCAGACCGATGCGCGCCAGGCACGCCCAGCGGGTCTCGTCGTCGGCGAGCTCCAGCGTCTGGCTCCAGGCGTTGCAGGCCTGCACGTAGTCGCCGCGCTGATAGTGCATGCGGCCCAACGCTTCGCTGAGTTCCGCCGCCTCCTCCAGCAGCCGGTGCTGCAGGGCACGCGCGATCGCGCGTTCAAGTTCGGCCTGCAGCTCGGGGCCGCGGCCCCAGCGTTCGAGGATGAAGAAAGCGCCCAGCAGCGCCTGGAACGGCGGCTCACCCTCCCGCGCGATCAAACGCTGCAGGCGAGGCAGGGCCAGCCCGGGACGACGCATCACCAGGCGCTCCCAGCGCGCCTGCGGGGTCAACGGCGGGCGCCCGCCCGGATCAGCGGCGCGTCGCGTGCCCGCCTGCCGCACGCGGCCATCCCTGCCCTTGTTCCCGCGTTCGCCTCGCTCGCCCGTCGCCATGTCCGTCCCGTTCCATGCAGCCCCGCTCCGGGGAACGGCTGGAGCATAAACGTCTTGGGCGGATCGCTCCGACCTCTGGTCTGTCAGCGCTCATTTCAGCGCTGGTTTCAGCGCTTCCAACTGACATGTGGCGCCAACCAACCCATTCGAGTCACTAGCCGCGAATCCGCCACTCACTCATGCCATTGAAGAGGAGCAGGTGAACACAGGAGGATCGACGTTTTTCTTCGAAGCCCTCCTCCCCATGACAACGCCCGATCTTCAACCCACCCGCACCGCCTGCGCCATCGTGCTCTCCACGGTGATCACCGCGGCGATCTTCGGCCTGGTCATCGTGCTGCCCACCGTCGCGTGATTCGCCGCACGCCCGTCGACCCGCCAAACGACAACGCCCCGACGGCCTGAGCCTCGGGGCGTTGTCATTCTTGTCGCGCGCCTCGTGCGGCAGCGCGTTCAGCGCCACCACCGAGAAGCAGAGGTCAGGCCGTCGCCGCGCCCGGGTTGCGCAGACGGATGTGCAGTTCGCGCAGCTGCTTTTCGTCGACGAAGGACGGCGCGCCGGTCAGCAGGCATTGCGCGCGCTGCGTCTTTGGGAACGCGATCACGTCACGGATCGACTCGGCCTTGGTCATCAGCGTCACCAGACGGTCCAGGCCGAAGGCCAGGCCGCCGTGCGGGGGCGCGCCGTACTGCAACGCATCCAGCAGGAAGCCGAACTTCACGCGTTGTTCCTCCGGGCTGATGTTCAGCGCCTCGAAGACCTTGGCCTGCACGTCGGCCTTGTGGATACGCACCGAACCACCGCCCAGTTCCCAGCCATTGAGCACCATGTCGTAGGCCTTGGCCACGCACTTGCCCGGATCGGTGACCATCAGGTCCTCATGACCGTCCTTGGGCGCGGTGAACGGGTGGTGCACGGCGGCCCAGCGCTTGTTCTCCTCGTCTTCCTCGAACATCGGGAAGTCGACGACCCACAGCGGCGCCCACTTGTCCTCGAACAGGCCGGTGGTCTTGCCGAACTCGCTGTGGCCGATCTTCAGGCGCAGGCCGCCGATCGCGTCGTTGACGACCTTGGCCTTGTCCGCGCCGAAGAAGATCAGGTCGCCGTCCTGCGCGCCGGTGCGCGCCAGGATGTCCGCGACCGCCTTGTCGTGCAGGTTCTTGACGATCGGCGACTGCAGGCCTTCGCGACCCTTGGCGACTTCATTGACCTTGATCCAGGCCAGGCCCTTGGCGCCATAGATCTTGACGAACTCGGTGTAGCTGTCGATCTCGCCGCGGCTCATCGTCGCGCCGCCGGGCACGCGCAGCGCGACCACGCGGCCGCCCGGCGTCGTGGCCGGACCGGAGAAGACCTTGAAGTCGACGTCGCCCATCACGTCGGTCAGCTCGGTGAACTCGAGCTTGACGCGCAGGTCCGGCTTGTCGGAACCGAAGCGGTGCATCGCCTCGGCGTACTTCATCACCGGGTAGTCGCCCAGCTCGACGTTCAGCGCCTTGCGGAAGACGTGGCGGATCATGCCCTCGAACATCGCGCGGATCTCTTCCTCGCCCAGGAACGAGGTCTCGATGTCGATCTGCGTGAACTCGGGCTGGCGGTCGGCGCGCAGGTCCTCGTCGCGGAAGCACTTGGTGATCTGGTAGTAGCGGTCGAAGCCCGCCACCATCAGCAGCTGCTTGAACAGCTGCGGCGACTGCGGCAGCGCGAAGAACATGCCGTCATGCACGCGCGACGGGACCAGGTAGTCGCGCGCGCCTTCCGGGGTGCTCTTCGTGAGCATCGGCGTCTCGATGTCGACGAAGCCGTGCTCGTCCAGGAACTTGCGCGCTTCCATCGCCACGCGGTAACGCAGCATCAGGTTGTTCTGCATGTACGGGCGGCGCAGGTCCAGCACGCGGTGCGTCAGGCGCGTGGTCTCGGAGATGTTCTCGTCGTCCAGCGGGAAGGCCGGCGTCACCGACGGGTTCAGCACTTCCAGCTCGTGGCACAGCACCTCGACCTTGCCGCTGGCGACGTTGCTGTTCTGCTTGTCGGCCGGGCGCGCGCGCACCTTGCCGATGACCTTGATGCAGAACTCGCTGCGCACGCTCTCGGCCACCTTGAACATCTCGGGGCGGTCGGGGTCGCAGACGACCTGCACCAGACCTTCGCGGTCGCGCAGTTCGATGAAGATGACGCCGCCGTGGTCACGGCTGCGATGGGCCCAGCCCATCAGGGTCACGGTCTGGTCCAGCAGCTTCTCGCTGACTTGGCCGGCATAGCAGGTACGCATGGGGTTCTCCGGAAATTCTTCAGTGTTCGGGGCGGGCTGGCGGCCCGTCATCAGGGTCGGCGCGAAGCGCGATCGGTGACGGCGCGGCCAGCGGAAGGGCATTCGGGCCAAGGGCGCTGGCGGGGTCCTGCGGACCCTCAGGACTGAGCGCTTGCCGGGGCGCTCAGCCCGGTCAATTTCGGGCGGCTTCGCTGGTCAGGACGATCGCGGGATCCCCTTGAGGAGCGACGACGCCCATCGAGATGATGTATTTGAGCGCTTCATCGACGCTCATCGCCAAAGGCCGCAGCTGCGCGCGGGGCATCATCAGGAAGAAGCCCGAGGTGGGGTTGGGCGTCGTCGGCACGTACAGGGCGACGTGCTCGTCGGCCTCGGCGCCGCTGAGCGTGCCCAGCTGCTGGGCCACCTCGCCGCGCGGCGTGCCGGTGACGAAGGCGATGGTCCACGAGCCCTGGTGCGGATACGGCACCAGCACCGCTTCGCGGAAGGCATTGCCGCTGGACGAGAACAGCGTGTCCGAGACCTGCTTGACCGAGCTGTAGATGCTCTTGACGATGGGGATCTTGTAGAGCAGCCGGTCCCACTGCCGCAACCACCACTGGCCGAAGATGTTCGCCACGAACATGCCGGTCAGCATCAGCAGCGCGACCATGACGAGCACGCCCAGGCCGGGGATGTCGTGCAGCTGCCTCAGCGACTGCTGGGCGGCCAGCGGCAGCACGGCGCCGACGGCCGAGAGCAGCCAGACGAAGACGCCGTCGATCATGCCCAGCACCCACAGCAGCACCCAGACGGTGATCGCGAGCGGGAGCCAGACCAGCAGGCCGGTGATGATGTACTTGCGCATGCCGGGGTCCGGGCCTCGAAGTCAGTGGCAGGCGCAGCCGCCGCCGCAGGACGTGCCGGAGGAGGCCGACGGGCCGGAGGCGTCGGACGACGATGCGGCCGCGGAGGCCGTGGACGATGTGGCGGCTGCGGTGCCGCCCGCGGCGGCAGCCGAGGCACCTCCCGCGGGGGCCGCGGCCGGCGCGCCGGCGCCGCCCGATCCGCCGCGGAAGTCGGTCGCGTACCAACCCGAGCCCTTCAGCTGGAAGCCGGCGGCCGTGACCTGCTTCGAGAAGCTCTCCGCGCCACAGGCAGGGCAGACGGTCAGCGGGGCGTCGGACAGCTTCTGCAGCACGTCTTTGGCGTGGCCGCAGGCGCCGCAGCGGTAAGCGTAGATCGGCATGGGGGTGGGGACTACCGGGTCAAAACCCGAAATTATATAGAGAGCGCCGACGACGCCCGCGCGGGTGCACAGCCCGGGCCAAGGACCGCACGGGCCGGGCGTCGCGCCGCCGGCTCAGGCGCCGCCGGCCAGGCGGTGGTGCGATCCGTGCGAGTTCGGGATCGCCTGCGGCCCCAGGGAGCCGATCAGCATGCCGACGATGCCGGCCAGCAGGCCCGCCAGCTGCGCCGGGAACTGCTCTCCGGCGGGCGTCAGCAGGAACAGCAGCCAGGCGACCACGCCCAGCGCGATCGCGAAGATCGCGCCCTGCGTCGTGGCGCGTTTCCAGTACAGGCCGAAGACCAGCGGAACGAAGGCGCCGACCAGCGTCACCTGGTAGGCGCCGGAGACCATCTCGTAGATCGAGGTGCCCTGCAGCGCGATCGCATAGCCGCAGACGCAGATCGAGAACAGCAGCACCGCGATGCGCATGGTGCGCAGTTCCTGCTTGTCCGACACGCGCGGGAAGAACTGGCGCCAGATGTTCTCGACGAAGGTCACCGACGGCGCCAGGAGCGTGGCCGACGCGGTCGACTTCAGCGCCGACAGCAGCGCGCCGAAGAAGATCACCTGCATGATGAAGGGCATGCGGTCCATCACCAGGCGCGGGATGACCTGCTGAGGATCCTCGGCGATCAGCTGCCTGGCGGCGTCCGGCATGATGATCAGCGCGCTGACCACGATGAACATCGGCACGAAGGCGAACAGGATGTAGCAGATCCCGCCGATGACCGGGCCGCGCGTGGCGGCCTTGATGTCCTTGGCGGACATGACGCGCTGGAACACGTCCTGCTGCGGGATCGAACCCAGCATCATGGTGACCGCCGCGCCGAGGAAGAACACGATGTCGTGGAAGCTCGGCTCGGGGAGGAAGCGGAACATGTCCTGGCTGCTGGCCAGGGTGATGACCTTGTCGGCGCCGCCGGCCATGTCGGCGGCGAACCAGGCAATGATGGACAGGCCGACCACCAGGATGATCATCTGGATGAAGTCGGTCACGGCCACCGACCACATGCCGCCGAACAGCGTGTAGGCCAGGATGGACGCGGTGCCGATCATCATGCCCACGGGGATGCTGATCGCGCCGCCCGACAGCAGCTTGAACACCAGGCCCAGCGCCGTGACCTGTGCCGCCACCCAGCCCAGGTAGGACAGGATGATGATGAAGCTGCAGACCACCTCGACCACGCGGCCGTAGCGCTCGCGGTAGTAGTCGCTGATCGTCAGCAGCGTCATCTTGTAGAGCTTGGCCGCGAAGAACAGGCCCACCAGGATCAGGCACGATCCCGCGCCGAACGGATCCTCGACGACGCCGTTCAGGCCCGTCTGCACGAACTTGGCGGGGATCCCCAGCACGGTCTCGGAGCCGAACCACGTCGCGAAGGTCGTCGTGATGATCATCACCAGCGGCAGGTGCCGGCCGGCGATGGCGAAGTCCGCGGTGTTCTTCACCCGCCGGGCGGCCCACAGGCCGATCGCGATGGTGACGAGCAGGTAGAGGATGACCAGGGTCAGGAGCATGGCGGCGGGCCTTGGGGATGGCGGGATGCAAAAGCGCGGGGGTACCGCACACAAAAATGCGCGCGGATTATCCCCGGAACGTCAAGGCTTGCTGCCGAGGGTCCTCCCGGGCCCGAGAACCGAGATCCAAAGCCTCTTCACTGATCGTTTCAGCGCATCCGTGCGCTCATGAAAGGAATTCGATATGTACCCCGATCCATCCCAGATGACGAACTATATGGCCCAAATGCAAGGGCAATTCAATTCGACCAACTTTGGCGGAATGACCTCTCAGGCGCTGCAAACGCAGAACGACAACGCGCAGCTTCAGCAGAAGGTCAACGACGCGAATGCGAAGAAGCAGATCCTGGGCAGCGTCCAGCTGTGAGGGCGATTCCGGCATCCGTCCACTGAAAACACCCCATCCGTCTTCGAGAAAGGAGCTCCCCATGGCAGCAAGTCCCTCCCCCTACGCCGTCGGCTACACCCAAGGCCAGAACGACGCCCTGAAACAGCAGAACGGTTTCCTGCAAAACATGATGATGATGGGCGGCGGCGCCTTCAATCAAGGCTCCCAGTTCATCAATTCTCTCGGCAACGGCCTGATGCAAGGCCTCAGCATGCGAATGATGGGCGTGGGCATGGGCATGGGCATGGGCCTGGGTGGATTCGGCCGATTCGGCTGGTGACGGCCTGATCCCTAGACCTAGCGTCAGGGCGGCGCCGCTTGGCGCCGCCCTTTCCGCGCCGCGACGCGTCGCCCTTCGCCTTCGAAATCGCCATGACTGAACTTGCTCCCGCACCGGCTCACATCCAGGAGAAACGCGCCTGCATCGCCGCTCTCATGGATGGACATCCCAACATTTTCGCCGCGCCGACGAGCGCCGGCACCTGGACTGCTTTCGCAGAGCAGTCCGAAGCCCCCGACGAACGAGAGGAACGCATCCTCGACCAGGCCACCGGCCGCATCGTGCAGGCGATCCGCTCCGCCCAGGACCGCACACCGTCCGACTTCGACATGCAGTCGGCGCTGGACATGGCCAAGGAGGGAGGCCTCGGCGACCTGGAGCCCGATCCCGCCGTGCTGGCGCTCGCCTCGCCGGACGCGTCCGACGAGGAAGTCGCCACGATGGCCCGCGCGATGTCGCTGTACAAGACCGCCGTCAAGATGGGTCTCGCCGAAGGCGGCGAACTGCATCAGACCATCGAAGCCAGCTTCAGTTCCCTGCCTGCGGAAACGCCGTTCATGCAGGACCTGCTGGAAACTGCCAAGCGCATCGTGATGATCGATCTCGATCAGGCGATGCGCCAGGGCTGACAGGGAGACCGCCGTGACCTCTCCCATCCAAGCCGGCCGTGCCGTCGATGCCGTCCAACTCCCGGCGCGGTCGGCCGCCGGAACGCGCTTTGAACAGGCGGTCACCCAGGTGGCCCGCATCGGGGGTCCGCTGTCGCCCGCGCTCGCCCAGGCGCGCGATCCCAACGCCGGCGTGCGGCTGATGGCGTCGGTGGACGAGGCCAAGAACCGCTTGTCCCGTCTGCAGAGGCAGATGCAGCACAACAGCGACATCAGCCTGGCGCCGCTGGTCGCGCAGCAGATGCAAGAGCTGGACTACCAGACGACCGTGGCCGCCAAGACCCTGGGGAAGATCGGTTCCACGATCAAAGAAATCGCGACGGCCGCATGATGCGCCGCGCCGGACGTCTCCTGGTCGCATCGCTGTCGCTGGCGGCGCTGCTCGCCGGCTGCTCCGGCGCGACCGACCTCTACACGGGGTTGAACGAAAAGGATGCCAACGAGATCACTGCGGAACTCGATCGCCACGGCGTGGACGCGTCCAAGGTGCCGGGCGGCAAGCAGCTTTTCGCGGTCCGCGTGCCGCAGGACCGCTTCGCCTCCGCCGTCGCGATCCTCCAGGCCGCCGGCCTGCCGCGCAGTTCATTCACGCGGATGGGCGACGTGTTCAAGAAGGACGGCATGATCTCGACGCCGACCGAGGAACGCGCCCGTTTCCTCTCGGCCTTGGCCCAGGAACTCGAGAGCACCTTGTCGCAGATCGACGGCGTGGTGCTCGCGCGCGTGCATCCGGTGCTGCCGGAACGCGTCGTGCCCGGGGAACCGGTGCTGCCTTCGTCCTGCTCAATCCTGATCAAGCATGTGGCGGGCTGGAATACGGCCGCCTATGAGCCGCGCATCCGCAAGCTGGTCGTCACCAGCATTCCGGGTCTGGCCGACGCCCCCGAGAAGGTGGCGGTCGTGTTCGTGCCGGCCGAGACGATCGCGGCCACGGCCGCTGCGACGACCGCCGGCCGCGACGCAGGTGGCGGCAAGAACGCGCTGTTGGGCTGGGTCACCGGCGTGCTGGCGGTCGTGCTGGGCGTCGGCGCCCCCCTCGGCTGGCTGCTGTGGCAACGCCGAAGGAGCGCCGCCTCGACGGCGTCCGCTGGCGAAGATCCGCTCGGCCTTTCCGATGCGGATCCGCTGACAGGCGCCGCGACGCCATGACGGCGGCCATCGCCCCAGGCGCCGAGGCGAGCCTCGCGAACTCCCCGCAAGCGCCGGCCGGCTGGCTGGCGCTCTGGTACGAGCCCTGGTACCGGATGCATCCTGGATGGCTGGACGACGCGGCCGCGACCGGCGACAGACGCGATGAGACGCCATGTCTGGACCGCTTCCGCTCACCGGGTCCGTTGCTGCGACTCGCGTATCGCTGGTTCTGCGCCCGTTTCGACATCGACGCCGAGCTGCCCTTGCCGCTGGACCGCCTCGCGGCGATGCCGGACCATCTGCCGCTGGACGGCGGCGCGCTCGATCGCGCCGCCCTGGCCCTTGGCCGTGTCGCCCATGCCAGCCATTGCCTGGCCGGCGCGCACCGCGATCTGGCCGATCTGTTTTCCCCGCACCGCGGCGACGCGCCGCTGTGGCGCGACGCGCTCCGGCAGGCCAAGGCACGCCCCTTGCGTCTCGAAGGCGCCGCGCCGCCGAGGGGGGCGTCCGACGCCGACCTGCGTCGCTGGGCGCTGCCGCTGATGGGTCGCCTGATCGAGGACGCCCTGCCGGGCGCCTGGTCGAGATTGCGCCTGCGATGCGACCCCGGACACCTGCGCGCGGCCGGGACGGTGCCGCACATCCCCGACTCCGCCGCCGCGCTGCGGCGTCAGGTCTGGCGCATCTGGCGCAGCGCTGCCGCCGGGCCGGACCACACCTCCGCCACACCATGAACACTTCGACACCGTCGCGCGCCGCCGCGTCTGCGCCCCAGGACCTCACCTCGCTGATCTGGCGCCAGGCGCGAGCCTCCGACGCGGAGCATCTGATCCGCATCTACAACGAGTCGGTGGCGGGCGGCGGCCATTCGCCGACGCTGGCGAACGGCACCCCGCAGGAGATGCAGACCATCATCGCGCTGGGCCGCCGCAAGGGCTGGCCGGTATGGGTGATGGCGGCGCCGGATGACACCCCGATCGCCTGGGCCCACATGCGCGCGATCGTCTGGGCGCCCGAAGCCTGCCGCAGCGTCGGCGACCTCTGGCTCTACGTGGCCGAGGCCTGGCACGGCAGCGGCATCGCCATGCGCATGATCCGCGGCGTCTTCAGGGAATGCCGCCGCTACGGTTTCGACACCGTCACGTGCTGGATCCTGGGCGCTAACCGGCGCAGCCTTTCGCTGGTCCGCGCCTGCCGGCTCGAACGCTGGGCGTTGATGCCCGCGGTGGTCGATTACGGCGGCCTGCGCTTCGACCTGGAGGTCTGGGGTTGCCGCCTCGACGATCCGGCGTGGCTCGCCCATATGACCCGCCTGGATCGTCGTCACGCCCGTCTGGAACGCGCCCGGGGCGCGCGTCGGGCGTCCGCCGACGGCGCGACGTCCGCGCCGATCCCGGCAGCCCCCGTCGCCCAGCCGGCGATTGCCTGAAGCAGCGCCATGCCGACCGCGTCGCCGCTGTCGCTGTTCGTGGTCGGGCAGGTCATGGCGCTGTCCATGGCCCGTGTGGGCGGCATGATCGTTTTCCTGCCTTTCCTGACACGCCAACAGACCACCGCCGCCGTGCGCGGAGCGCTCTGCCTGGCGCTGTCGCTGCCGGCGGCCTTCCAGGTCTGGCCCGTGTTCGCGGCCTCCCCGCCTCCGCCCGAGGCACTCCTCCTGCTGACACTCAAGGAAGGCCTGATCGGCAGCCTGCTGGGCATGCTGGCGGCGATCCCGTTCTGGGCCGTGCGCGGCATGGGGACGCTGATCGACAACCAGCGCGGCGCCAACGCCGCGCAACAGGCCAACCCGGCGCTCCAGGCGGACGCCACCCTGCTGGGCGAGCTCGCCGAGCGCGCCCTGATCGCGCTCCTCGTGGACCTGGGCCTGCTGCAGACCACCTTTGCCGCGCTGTCGGTCAGCCACGCGCAATGGCCCATGCTGGATCTGTTCCCCGCGCTCGATGCCGCGCACCAGCGCGGGCTGCTCCAGGCGCTGGCCGGTACGCTGACCCAGGCGCTGCTGTTGGCCGGTCCGCCCCTGCTGCTGCTGCTGATGATCGAACTGGGGCTGGCCATCGCCAGCACGGCCGTCCAGGGCTTCGACGTCTACGCGTCCGCGATGGCGGTGAAGTCGGTTTCCGCCCTGCTCATCCTGGCCTTGATCGCGGTGCCGCTGTTCGACAAGGTCGTCGACGACTCGCTGCGCTGGTGGCAGGAGGGCATGCTGGAGACCCTCGGCCTCGCGCTCCCGGCCGCGCGCTGACCGGTGGACGAGCCGTCGAATGTCCGAGAAGAACCTCCCCCCGACCGAGTCCAAGAAGCGCCAGGCACGCCAGGACGGGCAGGTCGGCGTCAGCCAGGACTCGCTGAAGATCCTGCGCCTGATGTTGATGGCGGAGGTCGCCTTCGCCACCGAGCCGCTGTGGCGGGGACTGGTCGACGCACTGCTGGAAGCGGCCCTGCGTCAGACAGCGCGACCGATGGACGAGCGCCTCGCGATGAGCTGGTCTTCCTTCGTCCCGGTGCTGATCGCGCTGCTCGTGCTCGCGGTCCTGCCGGCGCTCGTCGCCGTGCTGGGCACCCTGGCCCAGACCCGCTTCAACGTCGCCGGCAAGGCGCTCGGAAAAGGCTTCGACAAGCTCAATCCGGGCAACAACCTGAAGAACCTGATCTCGGGACAGAAGCTCGTCATGGCCGTGATCGGGCCGGTGCGCAGCCTCACGCTGCTGACGGTGGTGTGGCTGAAGATCCACGCCGAACTGCCCGACATCGCGCAGAGCTTCCGGGTCGACGCCCCACAGGGGTGGTCGTTGTCCCTGGCGATGCTCAAGGGTCTGGAGCGTCAGTGCATCGTCGTGCTGGTGCTGTTGATCGTCACCGACATCCTGCTGCAGCGCTACCTGATCTACCGCCAGCTGCGCATGGACATCAGCGAAGTCCGCCGCGACTACAAGCAGAACGAGGGCGACCCGATGCTCAAGGGCACGCGCAAGCAGATCGCCAAGGAGATCGTCATGTCCGACCAGGATCCTGCGCAGCGGCGCCCGAGCGCGGTGGTGGTCAATCCGGAACACGTCGCCGTCTCGCTGTTCTACGACCCGGAGATCACCGAGATGCCGGTCATCCTGGACAAGCGCAGCGACGAGGAAGCACTCGCCCTGCGACGACAGGCGCGTGAGAACGGCGTGCCCGTCGTCCGATACGTGGGGCTGGCGCGGCATCTGCTCGCGTCGGGCGAAATCGGGCAGCCCGTCCCGGAACACACCTTCCGCGCGGTGGCGCTGCTGCTGCGCGTGATCGAGGAGTACGAGAAGCAGGCGCCGGCGCTGTTGCGGCCCACGCTGCGGCCAGGCGAGGACGAACTGCGCCTGGACCTGGCCTCGGTGGACGACCAGATCGGACAGGAGATGCTGGATCTCGTCTGAACGAGGCGCGTCGAAGATCGCGCGCCGTCATGCGCCGTCATGCGCCGTCATGCAGCTCTTCTTCCAGCAGCGCGTACTTCTCGCGTCGCCTGGCCAGGGCGCGGTGCCGGGCGGACGCCTCGCCCAGCGCCAGTTCGGCGTCATCGCGCTCGCTCTGGCGATCGGTCACGGCCTGGCGGGCCGGCGCGATCCGGTCGATCTGCGCCTGATCGTCCCGTCGCCAACGTCGCAGGACCGGCGCACCGCCGGGTTCCGATTGACAGGCCGCGCGCAAGGCCTCGCGCTGCGCGGCGACATCGGCGATGCAGTCGCTCAAGGCCAGTTCCGCTTCCGTCAAGGCGTGCGCCGCCTCCTCGGCGGCACGTTGGGCGCGGGCAAGTTCGGCCTCGGCCAGGGTCGCGCGGCGGCTCGCCAGCGCGCCGATGCGGCGCACACCCGCAATCCTGGGGTCAGGGGGAGGAGGCGATTCGAAATCGTGCGGCGCGCGGCGCGGCGCGGGGTGATCCGGCATGCTCACACCGCGCCGGCCGTCAGCGACTTCAGCATCGCGAGGCTGTCTTCCAGGGATACGGGCGTGCGCGTGTCCTGGCGCAGGAAGTCGATGACCTTGGGATAGTCGGCGACGATCCGATCGGTCTCGGGATCCAGACCGGGCCGGTACTCGCCCAGCCGCACCATCAACTCCATGTCGCGATAGCCGGACAGCACCTGTCGGATCCGGTTGGCCGCCCGGCCATGCTCGCGAGGCACGATGTTCGACATGACCCGGCTCAGGCTTGCCAGCACGTCGACGGCCGGGTATTGCCCTTGCTCGGCCAGCTTGCGCGACAGCACGATGTGGCCGTCCAGCAGCGAGACCGCTTCCTCGCTGATCGGATCCGAGCGGAGTTCGCCTTCCAGCAGGACGGTGTAGAGCGCCGTGATGGAACCGCCGGCCGCGTTGCCCGCGCGCTCGATGAGCCGCGGCAGCAGCGCGTAGACCGACGGCGGAAAGCCGGCGCGCGCGGGCGCCTCGCCGGCGGCCAGCCCGATCTCGCGTTGCGCGCGGGCCAAGCGCGTCAGCGAATCCACCATCAGCAGCACGTTCAAGCCTTGATCGCGCAAGCCCTCGGCGATCGCCGTGGCGGTGAACGCGGCGCGTACGCGCTCGATCGACGTGCGGTCCGACGTCGCGCAGACGATCACCGTGCGCGCCATCAAGTCCGGATCGAATTCATGTTCGGTGAATTCGCGGACTTCGCGACCGCGCTCGCCGATCAGCCCGACGACGATCGCGTCGGCCGGACTGCCGCGACCGACCGCCGCCATCAGCGTGGTCTTGCCGCAACCGGGGCCGGCGAACAGGCCCACCCGCTGTCCCTGCCCGATCGTCAACAGCGTGTCGAGACTGCGCACGCCGGTGGGGAATCGATCCTTGATGCGCCACCGCTCGACCGGCGGCGGCGCGTCCGCGATGACACGACGGAGCGACAGCCCGTCCTCGCCGGGTCGCAGCGGTGGACCGTCATCCAGCGGATCGCCGAAGCCGTCGAGGATGCGTCCCAGCAGGGGTCTACCCACCGCGACGTGGTGCACGGTGCGCAACGGCCGGATCACGCAGCCGCCGGAGATGCCCTCGAGCGCCATCAGCGACGACAACAGCACGTTGGCGCCGGTGAAGCCGACCACCTCGCAGCGCCAGATCCTGCCGGGGTCGTCCGGGTGGTAGACCTCGCAGAGTTCGCCGATGCTCGCCCCGGACACGGTGCCCTCGATCAGCATGCCCAGCACGCGATGCACCCGGCCCAACTGGCGGGTCAAGGACACCGCCGCCATCGCGGGAGCGATGCGCGCCGCTTCGCGGGCGGCGATCTCGCGCGGCGTCACCATCCGACCTGCACCTTGCGGGGGCCGTCGAAAACCAGCGCGCCCGGCCGGATCTCGGCCAGCCGCCAGTCGCCGGCACGATCACCGGGCTCCAGCCGGCGGCCGTCCGTCAGCGTCACCTGGCTATGGGAGCCGAGCAACACTTCCTGGATATCGAACGGCAGGATCACGATGCCGTCTCCCGGCACATTCACCAGCAGACGGTCGTGACCGCCGCTGCGGTCGGACGTCGCGCCGCGATTCACCTCGACCGCCGGCGCGCGCGGCGCCGCGGCCGCGGCCTCCCGCTGTACGGCTTGCGGGTCGGCACTCGTGATGACCGCCGCGGGCGGTTGAGGGGTCACAGACGCCGATGCCGCCGATGCGGCGGCTGCCGCAGCAGGCGCGGAGACGGCGGTCGACGATGCGGCGCGCGCCGGCGACATCGCGCGTGCCATGCCGTTCGACGCAACGCCGGTCTCCCGCTTGCCCACCTCCCGGCCCGCCAGGGTCTCCGCTTCCGCGGCCTGTCGCACCAGCGCGGCCACGCCCAGCATCGTCGACAGCAGGCCCGCCGCGACGATCACGCTGCCCACGGCACGCATGCGACGGGGCGCCGCGGGCAACCGGGCGCCGCGGCCCTTGCGGAACGGGCGGACGTCCGCGACCATGACCGGCGCGGCCGCGGCGACGTGCGCCTCGTCGCCATCCCGCGACGACGCCCCCGTCGTTGCTTTCGAGGCGGCGTCCATCGTTGGCGGCGTCCACGCATCCCAGGCGTCGGACGACGCGCGCACGGTCAACCAGACATCGCCGGTGCGGAAGCCTTCTCCGGGCTGCAGCGGCGTCGACGCGCCCTCGGCGAGGGTGCGTCCATCGGCCAGGACGACGCCCGCCTCCGGCGTGTCCAGCATCAAGCCGCCGCCCGGATCCAGGCGCACGAGCAATCGCGCGGGTCCGCCACCATCGCCGAGCAACAGCAGGTCGGCGTCATCGTCGGCTCCCACGGCCAGCGCATCCTCCAACGGCAGCGCGGCACCCGACTGCAGGCCGCTCAGGACGCGAAGTTCCAGGGTATCTGCCTCCAAGGTGCGGGCCTGCATCTCAGTACGTCTCCGGCAGGGCGCGTCCGTCCAACGGCACGCTGATCACGGAGCGGACATTCACGCGGAAGTCCGGCGGCAGCTCGGACATGCCGATCACAGCCAGCGGCGGGATGCGGTCGGCCACCAGCTTGCGGATGTGCGGACGCACATCCTGCGCGCAGATCATGACCAGGCGTGCGCCCTCGTGGTTGGCGAGATACGCCTCAGCGGTCTCGTCGAGGATCGCGTCCGTCAGATCGGCATCGAGCGCAAGAAAATCACCGTAAGCGGTCTGGCGGATGGCGGCGCGGATCTGCGCCTCCAGTTCGCTGTCGAACATGAGCGCGCGCAATTCCTTGCGCACCGCATGGGCGTCGCAGATCTCGCGCTGCAGCGCCGCCCGGACGCACTCCGTCAGGACGGAGGGATCGCGTTCGCGCGGTCCCCAATCGATCAGCGCATTGATGATCATCGGCAGGTTGCGGATGCTGACGTTCTCGGTGAGCAGCCGACGCAGCACTTCGGCCATCCGGCTGGATGGGACGGCGCGCTCCAGTTCCTTCGCCACTTCGGGCGTCTTGCGGTTGCACCAGGCCGCGATCTTCTGCGTCTCCTCCATGCCGAAATACATCGCACCGACGCGCAGCAGGGTCTCCTCGCAGAGTTCGTCCAGACGTTCCCAGCAGTCGCGCAGGTCCGTCGGTTTCGGGTCCAGTGCAAGCGCCTGGGCCTCGGACAGCCAGACACGCGGCGCACAGGCCAGGCCGCCGCGCGGCTCGATCTGGTCGGCCGGCAGCCCAAGGTCGATCGCATCGCCCCGGGTCCAAGTGCAGGTTCGCAGATCCTCGTGCAGCCGCAGGGAAAACACCGGCACTTCACCGTGGCAGAACTCCAGGTCCGCGTGATCGAGGTCCACATCGGCGTCGAAGTCGATCTGAGGGGTCACCAGCGCCAGACGACGCACCAGGCGGTTGCGGACCTGCCGGCACAGGTTGAGCGCACGCTGCGCGCGCTCGGGGTCGATGCGACCGCTGACCCTCAGCGCGAAGGGGCGGACCAGATCGAAATCGCGCAGGGCCTCCACGACAGCCTCCCGCTGCTGCGCCTCCTCGCGTTCCGTCTTCAGCTTCCGATGCATCATCGTCAGGCCGACCGCGGCGGAACCGATCGCCAGACCGGCAAACGCCAGCAGCGGCATGCCGGGCAGCAGTCCGAAGGCCAGCATCGCGCCGCTGGCCGTCACCCAGGCCTTGGGCTGGTGCAGCAGTTGCGCGGTCAATTCGTTGCCGATCGCACGGCCGCCCGTGGGCTTGGACACCCGCGTGACCAGCAGGCCGGCGGTCATCGACATCAGCAGCGCCGGGATCTGCGCGACGAGCCCGTCGCCGATGGTCAGGATCGCGTACACCTGCAGCGCGTCCGCGGCCGACATGCCCCGCTGGAGCACGCCCACGGACAGGCCGCCCAGCAGGTTCACCAGCACGATGACGATACCGACGATGGCGTCGCCCTTCGCGAACTTCATCGTCCCGTCCATGGCGCCGAAGAACTGGCTCTCCTCCGTCAACCCGTCGCGCTGCGCCTTGGCTTCCTCCTGCGTGATGCCGCCCGCCTTGCGCTCCATGTCGATGGCCATCTGCCGACCGGGCATCGCATCGAGCGAGAAGCGCGCGCTGACCTCGGCCACGCGTTCCGATCCCTTCGTGATCACGATGAACTGCACCACCGTGAGGACCAGGAAGACGACGAGGCCGACGACCAGGTTCCCGCCCACGACGATCTCGCCGAAGGCCGCGATGATGTGCCCGGCTTCCCCGTTGAGCAGGATCTGCCTGGTGCTGGCCACGCTCAACGCGACGCGGAACAGGGTGGTCACGAGGAACAGCGACGGGAAGGCCGACAGCCCGGTGGTCTGCTTCACCTGCATCACCAGCACGATCAGGAACGCGGACACGCACAGGTTGGTCGCGATCAGCAGGTCCAGCAGCCACGTGGGGACCGGGAGCAGCATCGCGAATACCACCGCGACGACCAGCGCGGTGACGACGATCTCGGCCCGCTCGCCGCGCGGTGCGATCTGCCGGGCGAGGGCCTGCGCCGGTGACAGGATCGCGCCCGCGGCAGTGACGCGGGGGGCGCCACGGGGGGCGCTGGAAGGTGGTGGCAGAGGCATGGTGAACGCTCAGTCGAGTGCGTTCATGCGAGGTTCGCCACCTGAATTTGCAGGCTTGTCATGCCCCGGGCGCGGTCGGGCGATCCGTTCGTCTGCTCAGCCCGGCACGGGTCAGCAGTCCGTGATGCTCCAGGTTGGCCGTATTCGCATTCTTCAACTCATTGCTCACGAGCTGCTTGGTATCCGCGTTCAGCCACACGCCCTCCGGGAGTTGCCGCAACTCGCGCTGCATCTCGCGACGCGCCCTCGCCAGGGCCTCGCCGTTGACCTTCAACACCGTCCCCATGCGCGCCAGAGCCGACTGCGGCGCGGGCGCGAAGGTCGTCTCGAGGAGCCAGCGCGCCGTCTTGCGGACTTCTTCCGGATTGTCGGCCGCCGGGCAGGGTCCGGCGGCACCGGCTTTCATCAGTCCAACACTGGTCTGCTCGACCTGGCGGAGCTGTTGGATCGTGCGCAGCAAGGTCAGCGAGAGGAACACGTCCCTGCCGCTCGAGAGGCGCCCGTCGACGCGTCCGGGACGCACCGCCATGGCCTCCAGTTGACCAAGGCCTTCGCGGCCCAGGCCGGTGGCCGCATCCAGGACCACCCTGGGCGTCAGCGGCGACTGGAGCAGCGAAAGCAGCGGCGAGTTCGGCGCGAGGGCCCCCTTGGCGGCGGGGGAATCCTTCTTCGACACGGCCGTCCGCATCAATGCCCGCACGGTGTCGTGAGGATCGCACGACAAGTCCTCCATCAGGGCGTTCAACGACCCGACATCCGCCCCCGGCGGCAATTGCTCCAGCGCCATGTGAAACAACGCTTTCCGCTCCGCTCCCACAGAGACGTTGGCGTCCAATTCCTCGATCGCCTGTTGCGACCTGCCCTGCGCCCACAACAACGCAAAACGCTGAGCGCGCTGTTGGATACACGCGAACCCCTGCTCACCCGTGAGCTGCTTCAGCATTGCCTGGATTTCGCCGATGCGCATCAGGGCCTCGATGCGCTCGTCCTGGCGCTCGCGCGCGTCGCGGGACTCGTCGTGCGTTTCCAGCTCGGCACGCTCGCTGGTACCGAAGGTGATCTCCTCCGCGCTACTTCCCAGCCCCCCGGAGTTCGACGCGGCATCCGCCGCGGCGCGAAGCGCAGCGCGGCGCTCGGCGATCTGCGCCAGATCGGAAGGTGTGGGCGCGGCAGGCCGCTCCGGTGCTGACTGTCGAGGGGACTCCTGAAAGACTGCCCCCCGGACGCCCGTTGGCGCCTCCGGGACCGGCTCGAACACGTTGCCTGGGCGAGAGGGGATGGTGGTCATGACGAAAGGAGGAATACGGAAGGAAAAATACGGAAGGACGACCGGAGGGGCGCCGGAAGTCGGGCGTTCAGGGAAGCGCGCGCGCCGTGAGGATGAAGAGGCGCTCGCGTTCGCTGTTCACGGCGCTGTCGCTTCGGAACAGCCCACCGATGACTGGAATCGACGACAGGCCCGGCACCCGGGCGTTGGAGACCTGGCGATCCTGCCGTCGGTAGCCGCCGACAACCAGCGACTCGCCGGGCTTCACCACCGCCTCGGTGCTGACCGCGCTGTTGCCGACACTGGGCGTGCCCTGATCGGAGGTTGCTTTGGTCAACTGACCGTCCTCGATGTCCAGCGTGACGCGTATGCCCTGCTCCGCGCCGCCGCTGGCGTCGTCGCCGACGATGCTCGGCGTCACCTTGAGCAGGGTGCCGGCGGTGATCGTGCGCAGGTCGGTGCTGCGCTCGCCGACCAGCTTCACGTAGGCCGACTGGTTCATGTCGAGCAGCGCGCCCACGTTGTTCAGGGTCAGCACCGACGGACGGGAGAGCACCTGCGCCTGCCCGCGCGATTCCAGCGCACGCACCCGCAAGGCGAGTCGGTTCGAGGCCCATAGCACCATCGTCGATCCCTTGACGCCGGTATCGGCGGAGGTCACGCCGAGGTTCCCGTCGGCGCCAACTGCCACCTGCGCAGCGCCCGAGCCTGCGCGGAGATCCACAGACCAATCCCGTAGCGCATCCGCGCTGACGTCGAGGATGGTGACGTTGATCTCGATCAAGCGATTGGGAACATCGAGCGAATCGATGAGCTCGCGATAGTCCTCGCGACGTGACGGCAGGTCCCACACCAGCACCGCATTGAGCGGCGTGTAGGCGGCGATCGACGGCGTGAAATCGGGCTCGTCCGCATCGTCGCTGCGCGCGGATCGGCGCCGCGGCGCAGTCGCCTCGATCGAGCCCTCCGAGGCTCCCTCCTGGGGGCCAACGCGCCTGGGAAAACTACCGCTGGCGGACGCGGCCAGGGGAAGTCGAGCGGCGGGGACGCCGGTCAGCGCGATGTCGCCGGACACGTCGCCGCCGGCCATCTCCCGCGCCAGCGCCGCCCAGGGATCCTCGACGCCGGACAGCGAGGCCTTCCTCCCCACGCCTGCATTCGCGAAACGCGTCTGGAGATTGACGGAACGAGCGTTCGGCAGGACCTGGTTCAAGGTGGTCACCAGTCCCGGCAAGGTGACGCTACGGTCGCGCGTGCGCATCTCCCGATCGGCGGCGGCGGCGTGTTTCAGTCGGAAGACCATCATGCGCGGATGCTCCCGCTTCGGCATCCGGTCCTCGGGCACCGCGAGCATCCGCCGGACCAGGCTCACATACGCCGGCGGCCCGGACACGAGCACAGTGGGCGGGTCGGAATCGAACTCGCCCCAACCGAAGCGACTCTCGAAAAGTCCGATGCCGACCAATGCGTCTTTCGCGTCGGAGGGGCTTTGGGGTCCGAGCGAGATCCGCTCGCTGGTCGCGGCCGACCGCGCCGAGATGTGAAGCACGCCTTGATAGATGAACCAGTCCAGCCCTTGTGAATCGCCCAGTCGATCAAGGAAGACCGCCGGAGAGGCGCCCTTGCCGCTGAGTCTCAGCTTGCGCCGACCCAGCGCGGGGTCGGCGAGCTTCACTTCCAGGCCCAACGTCGACGAGAAGCGGTCCAGGACCTGGGTCACCGTCAATTCCTCGTCGGCGCGATAGCTGTAGAGCGCGTCCCGCCAGGCGGCCGGCGCCACCGCACGCGCTTCCATGAGCGCGGGGCCGAATGGTCCGACCAACGCTGCGGCGCAGAGCACGGCACGTAGCGGATATGCGAACAGCGTGGCGGGCCGTTTCATGTCAACGCTGCTCGTTCAGGATCTTGCGTTCGACGCTCCGATGCAGCTGGACGGCCTGCTTCATCGTCGCGATCTCGACCTGCTGCCGGAGCTGGATCCCGACGGCTCGCTCAAGGTCCTGCGGCCCGATGCGCTGCATTGCTTCGGACAGGCGGTTCGAGCGCGACATCGCGGTCTGCAGCAGGCGTTCGGTGGGGGTGATCGAGGTCATGAGAAGTCTCCTGCGAAGGGGGTGGAAGAAGGACTGAGTCAACAGGACTGGCGGACGACGATGAGGAAACCGGAACCGGCAACGCGTCGATCAGCGCCCGGACGTTCTCGACATAGGTGGCGTGGAGGCTGCCGGCAGGATGGTCAAGCACGCACTGACCTCGCGCCATCAGAGCGTCAGGCACCAGCGTCCACCCAGCATCGGCCGCGATGTCCGTCAAGGCCTGCACTTCGTCAGGCGATACGCGCAATCGGGATTCGCCTTCGCCGCGCATTGCGCGCCATTCCTCACGCAACAGGCGGGCACTGGATTGCGCCACAACCTCGGCGGGCAGGTCGAGTAGCAGTCGTCGAGCTGCGTGTCGCGCGATGTCGATCAACAAAGTCTCCGCGCCCGCGAGCAGTTGTTCGCGATCCTGCTTCAGCGCGCTTGCGATACGCGTCGCGTCCGCGAATGCCGCGGCCCTGAGTTCGGCTACTTCCAGGGCGAGCCTGTCCGTGACTTGGTCGCGTGCCCGTTGGCGCCAGAGGCGCTCGCGCTTGCGCGCCGCCCGCAGACGCATCGCGCAGCCGGATCTGGCGGCCCGGACCACGTCACCCGCCGAGCGCACGACCGCCAGCGACTCGCGCTTCAGCACGACGGGGCACGCCTCCCCCTCCTCCGCATCGTCGATGCGCAGGGCAAGTCCGATGAGCGGCACGCGTTGGGAGATCCAGGCGGGATTCATTCGGGCCCTAGTACGCGAACAAGCCGGCGAGGTTCCGGCGGTGGCGCGCCACACCGAGAACGGCATGCCTTTGACATCGCACTGACCCGCACCTCCCCCAAACACCGCCGGTATGCCGACGGCCCCTCCGATGCTCGCCGACCCGATTGACAGACCCGCCGCCACACGCGCCGCCTCGATGACCCACGCGCGCGCGGCACCCTCACCGATCCAGATGCCGAAGCGGGCGGCCGAGGACATCCGGCTCCGCCAGCGACTTCAGCGTGGCGTCCAGTGGATCGTCGGCGACCCGGACGCTCCCTGGGCCTCTTTCGAGCTGGCGCTCGCGTCTTCCGGCGAGGCGGGCGCGAACGCGCCGATCCGGGCCGCACCGGCGCTCACGACCGCGCATGGAGTCCTCCACCTGTGTGACGACACCCTCGTCACGATCGCGACCGGACTGCACCTCCCGCACGACGTCGACGACCTTGCGAGGGACGGTCTTCTCCGCCTGGCCTGCACCGCCTGGTGTCCGGCGCTCGCGCAGGCGCTCGGCGATGTCCCGATCCCGCTTCCCTTCGACCACGACGCCCCGCCATCTGGCATGGAGCAGCCCATTGCCGCTGTCTTGACGCTGGTCAGTCGCGACGGCAGTCGGCAAGTCCTGCCTTTACGGGCCTCGCGGCGCACGCTCCTGGCGTGGGCGTCGGCACCCGGATGGCGGCCGCTCCCCGCGCGAGGCCCGATGTCGGCATCCGTCGCCGCGATCGCCTTGACGGTGGGGCTCTGGCTGGGGCGCATCGCGATACGGCACGCACGGCTGAGCGCGGTCCGGACGGGCGATGCCTTCTGGCTTCCCTCCGATGAGCGAGCCCAAAACGGGCCGCTATGCCTCGTTTCTGGGAGGCGACTGATTCATTTAGGTCAGGTCGACCACCTCACACGCGAGTTCCAGGGATGGGGCTCGATGGGGACCTCGCCGTCCAATTCCCTTCATGCCTTTTCACCCTCAACGGAGCCCCGCAACGTGGATGCCTTGACCGTAGACCTGGACTTCATCGTTGGCCGTGTCGCCATGACCGTCGGCGAATTGAGCGCTCTCGCGGCCGGCCAGATCGTCCCGCTGGAAGCGCTGACCCCGGCGACGGTGCGCATCGTCGCCCACGGCACCGAGCTCGGCGCGGGACAACTGGTCGAGGTCGAAGGACGGCTGGCCGTCGAGATCCTGCAGTGGGGGAGTCCGCGGTGAGCGGCGGCGGCTTCGACCCCCTCTCGCTGGCATTCCTGCTGGCGGGCCTGACGCTGCTGCCGCTGCTGCTGGTCTGCACGACGAGTTATCTGAAGATCTCCGTGGTGCTGATGATCGTGCGCAACGCACTGGGCGTGCAGCAGGTCCCGCCGACGATGGCCCTCAACGGCATGGCCCTCGCGGCCACGCTGTTCGTGATGGCCCCGGTGCTCAACGAGGTCGTGTCGCGGCTGCCGATGGATCTCCCCGGACTTGCCGGCCAGCCCGCGCAGGCGCAGGCGCCACAGCGCCCGAAGTCGGCGCGCCTGGGCCTGGCCGACCTGGCGCAGGCGTTCGAGCCCATGCGCGGTTTCATGCTGGCGAACACGCTCCCGGAAAAGCGGCAGAAGTTCGTTGACCTCGCTCACCAGCAGTGGGGAGGCCGCATGGCGACGCCCCAGGACCGCGACTACGTCGTGCTGATCCCGTGCTTCGTCGTGAGCGAACTGGAACTCGCGCTGAAAGCCGGTTTCGTGCTTTACGTCCCCTTCGTGGTCATCGACCTGCTGCTGTCCAACCTGCTGCTCGCACTCGGCATGCAGATGGTCTCGCCGATGGTCGTCTCGCTGCCGCTGAAGATCCTGCTGTTCGTGCTGCTCGACGGCTGGACGCGACTCTTCGACGGCCTGGTCCGTTCCTACGCCTGAAAGCCACGCCGTGATCGAAACCATCGCGTTCTTTCAGAAGGGCCTGCTCATGGTGATCTGGCTGTCGCTGCCGCCGCTGATCGTGGCGGTGCTGGCCGGCGTGCTGGTGTCACTGGTCCAGACGGTGCTGTCGATGCAGGACCAGAGCATTCCCTTCGCCGTGAAGCTGTTCGCCGTCGGCCTGGTGTTGGCCGCCACCGGACGCTGGATGGCGCTGCAGCTGCTCGCGCTCGGCGACCAAGCCCTGGCGGCCCTCGTCACCTTCGGAGGCCGGCCATGACCGCCGCGCCGCTCCACTTTCCTGTCACGCGCCCGGCGCGGCGCGACTTCTCCTCCGTCCTAGGGAGCCCCCGGCTCCGGAAGATCCCCGTCGGGCGCGCGCCCGAGACCGAGCCGAACGGGGACCCGGACCTTCTTCGAGTCTGTCTATGAACCACACTACCGAAGCCATGGGCGAAATGGGCGACGCCCACTCGCAAGAGCCCGCAACGACCGCCACCCCCACTCCGGCGGCCGCGCTTGATCTCGCCGGCGACGACGCCAGCGCGGCGCTCGAGGCGCTCATCGATTCAGATGAGCAGAACGAACAAAGCGAGCAGGAGGAGTCGGACGAACCAGTCGATGCCATCGAACCCGTGGATCCCGAACTCGTGCGCCAGCGCCAGCAACTGGTGCTGACCCACATCGTCAAGATCGCTCGGGATTCACGCAGCGACTCCAGCAAGCTCAAGCGCTTCCTGCGCCGCTACGAGCGCTCGCCGGGCGAACTCGACGACATCATCCAGGATGCGATGCTCGAGGCCACGCGCTGCGCGGACCGCTTCCAGGCGCGCTCGTCGGTGGAAACCTGGTTCTTCGGGATCGCCGCCAACGTCGCACGCAACCACGTCGCGCGCTGCTCAAAGCGCAGCGGCCAGATGGAAAGCCTGGATGAGTCGCCGCACATGATGGACGCCGAATCGGCACATCGGCCGCGCGATTCATCGATGGATGTGAGCCAGCAGGTGGCCTACCGGCAGTTGGCCGGCATCGTCGACGTCACGTTGTCGGGACTGTCCGCGGACCTGCGCGGCACGTTCGACCTGGCCTGCCTGCAGGAAGAGTCCTACCGCGATGTCGCCGAGATCCAGGCGATTCCGATCGGCACGGTGCGTTCACGCGTGAACCGGGTGCGCACGCTGCTGCGCTCGCGACTCAAGCAGGGATTCGCCGACTACGCGACCTGACCCTCGGCGCTGCAACGCGCCCCGAGGGGATGACGCCGGGCTTCCCCTCGACAGTCGCCCCACAGGGCCGGCTGTCGCCTTGGCTTCGTGCGTATTGCCGTCTCAGTCGATCCAGCGCATGGCCAGTTGTGTCAGTACCAGGGCCAGCATGAAGCCGCCCACGCCCCACAGCAGTGCCTGCAGCAGGAGGTTGGTGCGGCGCTGTTCCACCAGCAGTTGGCGGGTCAGGTCGGAATGGCCGTCGTCGGCGCGCTGGCGCAGCACCTCGTGCATCAACCGGGGGAATTCCGGCACCATCTGCGCGAAGCGCGGCGCCTCCTTCTTCAACTGGCGGAGGAAGGCGCGCCAGCCGATCTGCTCGTCCATCCAGCGCTCGAGGAATGGCTTGGCAGTCGCCCAGAGATCCAGATCAGGATCGAGCTGCCTACCCAATCCTTCAATGTTGAGCAGCGTTTTTTGCAGCAAAACCAGCTGCGGCTGAATCTCCACGTTAAATCTGCGGGAGATCTGAAACAGGCGCATCAGCACCTGACCCAGCGAAATGTCCTTCAGCGGCTTGTCGAAGTGCGGTTCGCAGACGGTCCGTACCGCGCCTTCCAGTTCATCGACGCGCGTTTCAGGCGGCACCCAACCCGATTCAATGTGCAACTCGGCGACACGTTTGTAATCGCGTCGGAAGAAGGCGATGAAGTTCTGCGCCAGGTAGTCCTTGTCGACCTCGGTCAGCGTGCCGATGATCCCGAAATCCAACGCGATGTAACGGCCGAAGGTGTGCGGATCCAGGCTGACCTGGATGTTCCCGGGATGCATGTCGGCATGGAAGAAGCCGTCGCGGAACACCTGCGTGAAGAAGATCGTCACGCCGTCGCGGGCCAGCTTCTTGATGTCGACGCCCGCCTCGCGCAGCCGCTCGAGCTGCGAGATCGGCACGCCGCGCATGCGTTCCATGACGATGACCTCGCTCCGGCAGAGTTCCCAGATCATCTCCGGCACCATCACCAGATGCAGGTCCTGCATGTTGCGGCGGAGCTGGGCCGCGTTCGCAGCCTCGCGCACCAGATCCAGTTCGTCGTGCAGGTAGGTGTTGAACTCCGACACGACCTCGCGCGGCTTCAGCCGCCGCCCGTCGGCCGAAAAACGCTCCACCCAGCCCGCCAGCGTGCGCATCAGCGCCAGGTCGTCCTCGATGATGTCGAGCATGCCCGGCCGCAGCACCTTGACCGCCACCTCACGCCCGTCGTGCAGCGTCGCGAAGTGGACCTGCGCGATCGACGCGCTGGCCACGGGCTCGGCATCGAAGGTGGCGAACAGTGCCTCGATGCGGCGACCGAAGGCGCGCTCGATCAGCTCGCGCGACAGCTCGGCGGGGAACGGCGGCACGTTGTCCTGCAGCCGCGACAGCTCCTCGATCATGTCGGGCGGGACCAGGTCACGGCGCGTGGACAGCAGTTGGCCGAACTTGACGAAGATCGGCCCCAGCCGCTCCAGAGCCAGCCGCAGGCGAGTGCCGCGGGGCTGGTCCCAGGCGCGGCCGACCGTGATCAGCCGGCGCAGGAAGCGGAACCGGCGGCGCTTGAGCGTCGAGAGCGCCAGCTCGTCCAGCCCATGTCGATACAGGGTCCAGACGATGACCAGCAGGCGGGACAGATACCTCATTCAGGACCTCATGCCCGGCCTTGGCCGTCGGGCATGAAGCGACCCGCCGTGCGGGCCAGCGTCGCCATCGCCGCGGCGGCCGCCCGGCCGAACCGGCCCAGCTGATGCGCCACGGCCGGACCGGTGATGGCCGCCAGGTCGTCCTCGATGTCCCAGCGCACGTGATCGATCAGCCAGTTGAAGTCGCCGGCCAGTTGCGCGTCGCCCTGGACGCGCACGTCCGGACGGGCGCCGGACAGCGCCGCGAACGCGGCGGCGGCGGGGTTGGACGCGTCCAGTTCGATGAGCAGGTCCGGTTCTTGCCTAGGGGCATCCTCGTCGCCCATCCGTTCGAGCAGACCGGCCGGGGTGATGCGCAACCGCAGATCCGGTGCGGCCGGCAGCATCGCCGGCCAGCCGGACAGGCGCAGTCGCAACGTCTTGCCCGTGTGCGGGGCCAGGCGCGCGGTGGCGACGGGCTCGCGGGACATGACATGGTTGAGCAACAGCGTGATGCGATCCTGGACCGCGGGGGCGAGGAGCTTGGACCATTCTTGAAGCATGGGGCGGATTGTAGGCAGGCCGCGAAGGCGACCTGGGCGCGGCGGAACCGGTGACAAAGCTAGGGGGTCCGGTTACGAGTCCGCGAATCGAATTGAGCGAGAATTTCCGGCTAAGGCCGGGGAAGGACCACTGGGTGATGTTTGAGGACCGAAATTACAAGAGAACCTTCTACAGCGCGCCGCAGTCGGTCCAATCCTTCATCGCGGCCTTCCTGGAACCGACGCTGATCGTTCTGGTCTACCTGGTGCTGCTGGCCTGGTTCGGCGAGCCGGTTATGCGGTCCACCTACACGCTGTGCATGCTGGTGTTCGCGCTGACCTTCCCGGGGCGCAACCGCTTCGCGGACCACCCCGCCAGCGCGATCACCGACATCGTCGGCTCCTGGCTGATGCTGCTGCTGATCCTGGGGATGTTCGCTTATGCGACCAGCAGCTTCCACTACTTCGAGCGACCGGTCCTGCTGTGGTGGGCAGCGGTCACGCCGCTGGCGCAGATCATCGCGGTAGAGATCGGACGGCGCGTGCTGCGCTGGCGCTCTCGCCAGCCGTGGATCCGCCGCACGGCGGTCATCGTGGGAGCCGGGCCGCTGGGCGCGAAAGTCGCGCGGGCGTTGCAGTTCGGCACCGTCGGCGGCGCCGACTGCCTGGGCTTCTTCGAGGACCGCACCGACGACCGGCTCCATCCGGACTGTCTGGGCAAGGTGCTCGGCACGCTGCCCCAGCTGAGCGACTACGTGCGCACCCACGGCGTGCGCGAGGTCTACATCACGCTGCCGCTGGGCTCGCAGCCGCGCATCCTGCGTCTGCTGGAGCAGTTGCAGGGGACGACCGCGTCGCTGTTCTTCGTCCCTGACGTCTTCGGCATCAGCATCATCCAGGGCCGTCTGCAGGACGTGAACGGCGTGCCGGTCGTCGGCATCCTGGAGACGCCGTTCACCGGCGTGAACGAGGTCGTCAAGCGCATCAGCGACATCATCCTGGCCTCGCTGATCCTGGTGCTGATCTCGCCGATCCTGCTGATCCTGTCGATCGGCGTGAAGATGAGCTCGCCCGGACCGGTGATCTTCAAGCAGCGCCGCAACGGCCTGGACGGCGAAGAGATCATCGTCTACAAGTTCCGCTCGATGCGCTCGATGGACAACGGTGCCGTCGTCAAGCAGGCGACCAAGGGCGACCCGCGCATCACGCCGTTCGGCGCCTTCATCCGCCGGACCTCGCTGGACGAGCTGCCGCAGTTCCTCAACGTGCTGCAAGGGCGCATGAGCATCGTGGGCCCGCGCCCGCACGCCGTCGCGCACAACGAGGAATACCGCCAGCTGATCAAGGCCTACATGGTGCGTCACAAGGTCAAGCCCGGCATCACCGGCTGGGCGCAGGTCAACGGTCTGCGCGGCGAGACCGACACCGTGGACAAGATGAAGGCGCGCGTCGAATACGATCTCGAGTACTTGCGCAACTGGTCGCTCGGGCTGGACCTCCAGATCATCGTGCGGACCGTGAGGCTGGTGCTGTTTGACCGCCACGCCTATTGACAGGCCGACATGCTGACATGCTGAGATGCGCAAAGCAGGAGACTCCCCGACGATGAACCGCCTCCCTCGACACCGGCTGGCGCTGCCCCTGGCAGTGCCGCTCTCGCTGCTCGCCGCCACGTCCGCCTGGGCCCAGAGCGACCAGGGCAGCCCCTGGTACCTCGGCGCCTCGCTGGGTCACTACTACACCAACAACGTATACCGCTCCAACGCCGCGGCCAACAGCGACCGGCTGACCTCGCTGAGCCTGCTGGCCGGCGTGGACACGCGCCTGGGCCGCCAGCGGCTCCACGCGGACGGACGCTTCAACGACAACCGCTACCAGGACAACAGCCGGCTGGACAACCGCGGCTACAGCCTGGACACCGGGATCGACTGGGAGACCGCGGGCAACCTGTCGGGCAACGTGGACTACACGACCGCCCGCACGCTGGCCGACTTCAACAGCAACACCGGCATCGCCCCGACCACCGAACGCAACCTGCAGACCGACCAGAGCCTGGGCGGAGCCGTCCGTCTGGGCCTGCCGGGGCTGTCGCCGTTCACGCTCGAAGGCACCTTCATGCGGCGCCAGCGCGACTATTCCCTGGCCCTGTGGGAGCCGCAGGAATACCGTCAGAACACCTCCTCGCTGGGGCTGCTCTACAACGCCAGCAGCGCCTGGCGCTTCGGCGTCGCGGGCCGCTACACGAAGGGCCGCGTGCCGGTGAACGGCTTCGAGTGGGACCGCAAGGACATCGACCTGACCGCGTTCTGGCGCGCGACCGGCGCCAGCAGCCTGAACGCGCGGTTGAGCCGAAGCACCTCCGACACCTTCACCGGGCTGACCGGCGCGCTGAACTGGACCTGGTCGCCGGGCGGCCGCTGGTCGCTCAACACCAAGCTGTCGCGGGACACCGGCGTCGAGACCTACGCGCTCGGCATCAACAACGGCCTGGCCGACTTCAACCGCGTGCAGACGGCCTTCCAGACGCAGTTCAACTACCGCATCACCGGCAAGCTCACTGCGCAGGCCGGCCTCGGCGTCACCCGCCTGAGCCGGGATCACGACATCGCGCTGGGCGGCGTGCGTTCGAAGGACAACTCCAAGCAGTACAGCCTGGGCCTGGCCTGGGAAGCGCTGCGCAACGTCACCGTCGGTTGCCAGTACACGCGCCTGGATCGCGACACGACCGACGTGATCTACTCCTACAACGCCTACACCGCCGGCTGCTACGTGCAGGGCATGATCCGCTGAACCCTACGATTCCATGGCCAACGACACCATCCTGCTGACCGGCGCGACCGGCTACATCGGTTCCCACACCTGGCTCGCGCTGCTGGCGGCGGGCTACCGCGTCGTCGGCGTGGACAACTTCAGCAACAGCTCGCCCAAGGTGCTGGAGCGCCTGGACGAACTCAGCGGCCAGACGCCGCAGTTCGAGAAACTCGACGTCTGCGACGGCGCCGCGCTGGATGCGATCTTCCATGAATACCGTCCGGCGGCCGTGGTGCATTTCGCCGCCTTCAAGGCGGTCGGCGAGTCGACCGCCAAGCCGCTGAGCTACTACCGCAACAACCTGGACGGCCTGCTGACCGTCTGCGAGACGATGCGCCGGCACGACTGCAAGCGGATCGTGTTCTCGTCCAGCGCGACCGTGTACGGCCAGCCCGAATCGCTGCCGCTGCGCGAGGACGCGGCGCTGATGGCGGTGAATCCCTACGGCGCGACCAAGCTGATCGGGGAAGGCATCCTGCGCGACCTGGGCGCCGCCGACCCGCACTGGCAGACGGCCTGTCTTCGCTACTTCAACCCGGTCGGCGCGCACGAGAGCGGCCGCATCGGCGAAGACCCGCGCGGCGTCCCCAACAACCTGATGCCCTACGTCACGCAGGTGGCCGTGGGCCGCCGCGCGAAGCTGGCCATCTTCGGCGACGACTACGACACCCCCGACGGCACCGGCGTGCGCGACTACATCCACGTCGTCGATCTGGCCGAGGGCCACGTCGCGGCGCTGGACTTCCTGCTGCGTGGCGACGAGTCGATCTGGGTCAACCTCGGCACCGGCCGCGGCTACAGCGTGCTGGAGCTGGTCAACGCCTTCGCCGCGGCGAGCGGCCGTGAGATCCCGTACGACATCGTCGCCCGCCGCCCGGGCGATGTCGCCGCCTGCTACGCCGACCCGGCACTGGCGCGCGACAAGCTGGGCTGGACCGCGAAGCACGACCTGGCCCGCATGTGCGAGGACAGCTGGCGCTGGCAGTCGGCCAATCCGAACGGCTTCGAGGGCTGAACGGCCTTCGGCGACACTACCGCCCTTTCCGAAAAACCGCAGAACCACACAGCGTCGGCCCGACGGCCCGACCGGACCAGACAGAGGGAGCAGTACCTTGAGCAAGATCGACACGCAGCCGGTGATCATGGCGGGTGGCAGCGGCACGCGGCTGTGGCCGCTGTCGCGCGCGGGCTATCCGAAGCAGTTCCTCGTGCTGAACGGCAACACCAGCCTGTTCCAGCAGGCGGCGGAGCGCCTGGCCGCCCTGTCCGCCGAGGACATCGCGGTGAACGCGCCCATCGTCGTCGGCAACGAGGAACACCGCTTCATGGTGCTGGACCAGTTGCGTGAGCAGAAGCTCTCGCCCAGCGCCGTCGTGCTGGAACCGGTCGGGCGCAACACCGCGCCGGCCATCACGCTGGCGGCACTGCAGGCGCTGGATGGCGGCGCCGACCCGGTGCTCGTGGTGACCCCGGCGGACCAGACCGTGACCGACAGCGCCGCCTTCACCACCGCGCTGCAGGACGCGGTGCGCCAGGCGCGGGACGGCGCCATCGTGATCCTGGGCATCACACCCGACCGGCCCGAGATCGGCTACGGCTACATCCGCGCCGGCACCGAAGGCGGTGGCCTGCGCGTGGAGGCCTTCGTCGAGAAGCCCGACGCCGCGACCGCCCAGAAGTACCTGGACCAGGGCAGCTATTACTGGAACAGCGGCATGTTCGTGCTGCGCGCCAGCGTCTGGCTGCAGGCGCTGCAGCAGTTCCGGCCCGACATCGACCAGGCCACGCGCGCCGCCTTCGACGGCAAGGCCGTCGACGGCGCCTTCGTGCGTCCTGCCAAGGAAGCCTTCGCCGCCGTGCCGTCCGAATCCATCGACTACGCCGTGATGGAGCGCTGCCCCGGCAGCGCGATCGCGCTGCGCATGGTGCCGCTGGACGCCGGCTGGAACGATCTGGGCGCCTGGGAAGCGGTCTGGCAGGTTGCCGAGAAGGATGAATCCGGCAACGCCAGCCGCGGCGACGCGATCATCGCGGACAGCCGCAACACGCTGGTCCATGCGACCAGCCGCCTGGTGTCGGCGGTGGGTCTGGACAACATCGTCGTGGTCGAGACGCCGGACGCGGTGCTGGTCGCCGACCGCAGCAAGAGCCAGGACGTCAAGAAGATCGTCAACCAGCTGACGGCCTCGCAGCGCGACGAGCAGAACCTGCACCGCAAGGTGCACCGCCCCTGGGGCTGGTACGACAGCATCGACATGGGCGAGCGGTTCCAGGTCAAGCGCATCATGGTCAAGCCCGGCGCCTCGCTGAGCCTGCAGATGCACCACCACCGCGCCGAGCACTGGATCGTCGTCCAGGGCACCGCAGAGATCGTCAACGGCGACAAGACGCTGCTGCTGACCGAGAACCAGTCGACCTACATCCCGCTGGGCCAGGTCCACCGCCTGTCCAACCCGGGCAAGGTGCCGCTGGAGATCATCGAGGTGCAGTCCGGCTCCTACCTGGGCGAGGACGACATCGTCCGCTACCAGGACACCTACGGCCGCAACTGACCACGACGCTGACCCTCACCCGGGGGGACGCGGCAGGCGAGCATACGAAAGTCGGATGAAACTCGGATACAAAGCCGTCCTCGGAAAGAACAGGAGAAGACCGTGTCCGTGATCGCCGTCGTCGGGTTGGGATATGTGGGGCTGCCGCTGGTGGTCGAGTTCGGCAAGCACGGCCGCACGATCGGGTTCGACATCGCCGTCGACAAGGTCGCCAAATGCCGCGCCGGGACCGATCCGTCGCGCGAACTGACGGACGAGGAAGTCCAGGCCGCCGTCCATGCCGAGTACCACAGCGACCCGGCGTGCCTGGCCGACGCCGACGTCATCATCGTCGCCGTGCCGACACCGGTGGACGAGGCCCACATCCCCGACTTCAAGCCGCTGATCGGCTCCTCGACCAGCGTCGGACGCCACATGAAGCGCGGCGCGGTCGTGGTCTACGAATCGACCGTCTACCCCGGCGCGACCGAGGAGGTCTGCATCCCGGTGCTGGAACGCGAGTCCGGCCTGAAGTGGAAGCAGGACTTCTTCGTCGGCTACAGCCCGGAGCGCATCAATCCGGGCGACAAGGACCACACGCTGACGAAGATCCTCAAGATCGTCTCCGGCGACACGCCGGAGACGCTGGACATCGTCGCGAAGACCTACGAGAAGATCATCGTGCCGGGCGTGCACCGCGCGTCCAGCATCAAGACCGCGGAGGCGGCGAAGGTCATCGAGAACACGCAGCGCGACCTCAACATCGCGCTGATGAACGAGCTGGCGATCATCTTCGAGCGCATCGGCCTGGACACCTCCGAGGTGCTGGAGGCCGCGGGCACGAAGTGGAACTTCCTGAAGTTCAAGCCGGGCCTGGTCGGCGGCCATTGCATCGGCGTGGACCCGTACTACCTGACCCACAAGGCCGACATGCTGGGCTACCACCCCCAGGTGATCCTGGCGGGCCGGCGCATCAACGACGGCATGGGCAAGTTCATCGCCGAGCAGACCATCAAGCAGATGATCGCGGCGGGGTCCCACGTCAAGGGCGCCAAGGTCAACGTGCTGGGCCTGACCTTCAAGGAGGACTGCGGCGACCTGCGCAACTCCAAGGTGATCGACATCATCCATGAGCTGCAGAGCTATGGGGTCGAGGTCCTGGTGACCGACCCCGCGGCCGAGGCCGAGGAAGCGATGCATGAATACGGCGTGCGACTGCACGCCTACGACAACCTGCCCCGCGCCGACGCCATCGTCGCGGCGGTCGCCCACCGCGAGTACAAGGCGCTGAGCGCCGACGAACTCGCCGCCAAGCTGGTGGAAGGCGGCGCCTTCATCGATGTGAAAGCTGCATTCAACGGCGACAAACTCCGCGCCGCCGGCCTGAAGGTCTGGCGGTTGTAATCGAACGCGTCGCCGGCCCTGTCGGGGGAGCGACGCCCTCACGTTTCAGGGAAGTTCCATGACGATCCTCGTCACCGGCGGCGCCGGTTTCATCGGCAGCAATTTCGTGCTCGACTGGTTCAAGTCCTCGGACGAACCGGTGGTCAACCTCGACGCCTTGACCTACGCGGGCAACCTGGAGAACCTGGCCTCGCTGAAGGACGATCCGCGTCATGTCTTCGTCCAGGGCGACATCTGCGATCGGGCGCTCATCGACCAGTTGCTGAGCACCCACCGCCCGCGCGCGATCGTGCACTTCGCCGCCGAGTCGCACGTCGACCGCTCCATCCACGGCCCGGGCGCGTTCATGCGCACCAACGTCGAGGGCACCTTCACGCTGCTCGAAGCAGCGCGCGCGTTCTGGTCCGCGCTCGAGGGCGATGCGAAGACGGGCTTCCGCTTCCACCACGTCTCGACCGACGAGGTCTACGGCTCGCTGAAGGCCGACGACCCGCCCTTCGCCGAGACCAACGCCTACGAGCCCAACAGCCCGTACTCGGCGTCCAAGGCGGCCAGCGACCATCTGGTCCGCGCCTGGCACCACACCTACGGCCTGCCGGTGGTCACCACCAACTGCAGCAACAACTACGGTCCGTACCATTTCCCCGAGAAGCTGATCCCGTTGATGATCGTCAACGCGCTGGCCGGCAAGCCGCTGCCCGTGTACGGCGACGGCCAGCAGATCCGCGACTGGCTCTACGTCACCGACCACTGCTCGGGCATCCGCGCGGTGCTGGCCGGCGGCACGCTGGGCGAGACCTACAACATCGGCGGCTGGAACGAGCAGGCCAACATCGACATCGTCAAGACGGTGTGCGCGCTGCTGGACGAGTTGCGCCCCGACCCGGCCGGCCCGTACGCGCGCCTGATCACCTACGTCAAGGACCGCCCCGGCCACGACCGCCGCTACGCGATCGACGCGCGCAAGATCGAGCGCGACCTGGGCTGGCGCCCCGCCGAGACCTTCGAGACCGGCATCCGCAAGACGGTGCAGTGGTACCTCGCCAATGAGGAGTGGTCCTCGCGCGTGCTCTCGGGCGCGTACCGCGAGTGGGTGTCCAAGCAGTACGGCGGCTGAGCCCGAGACGACATGAAAGTTCTGCTGCTTGGAAAGAACGGCCAGCTGGGATGGGAGCTGCAACGCGCCCTCGCTCCGCTGGGTGAACTCGTCGCGCCGGACCGCAGCGAAGGCGGCGACCTCGGCGACAGCGACACGCTACGCGCCACGGTGCGCCGCGTCGCGCCCGACGTCATCGTCAATGCCGCGGCCTACACCGCCGTGGACAAGGCCGAAAGCGAGCCGGAGGCCGCCCGCCAGATCAATGCGCTCGCCACCGGCGTACTGGCCGAGGAGGCCAAGGCCCTGGGCGCGCTGCTGGTGCATTACTCGACCGACTACGTCTTCGACGGCGCCGGCAGCGACTGGCGCTTCGAGGATGCGCCCACCGGCCCGCTGAGCGTCTACGGCAAGACCAAGCTCGAAGGCGAACGGCTGATCGCCGCGAGCGGCGCGGACGCGCTGGTGCTGCGCACCAGCTGGGTCTACGCGGCGCGCGGCGGCAACTTCGCCAAGACCATGCTGCGGCTCGCTGCTGAGCGCGATCAGTTGAAGGTCGTCGCCGACCAGATCGGCGCGCCCACCGGCGCGGACCTGCTGGCCGACGTCACCGCCCACGTCATCCGCGCGACGCTGAAGGACCGCGCCCTGTGCGGCATCTACCACGCGGTCGCCAGCGGCGAGACCAGCTGGCACCAGTACGCGAAGCACGTGCTGACGCGCGCGCGGGACAAGGGCGTGAGCCTGAAGGTGCAGCCTGAGCAGGTCGAGGCGCTGGCCAGCAGCGCCTATCCGACGCCGGCCCCGCGCCCGCTGAACTCGCGCCTGGACAACCACCAGCTGCAGGACCGCTTCGGCCTGGTCCTGCCGCACTGGCAGACCGGCGTGGACCGGCTGCTCGACGAGATCCTGTGATCGGAGACCTTTGATGAGCAACGACACCCGCAAGGGCATCATCCTGGCCGGCGGCTCCGGCACGCGGCTGCACCCGGCCACGCTGGCGATCAGCAAGCAGCTGCTGCCGGTCTACGACAAGCCCATGGTCTATTACCCGCTCAGCACGCTGATGCTGGCGGGCATGCGCGACATCCTGCTGATCAGCACGCCGCAGGACCTGCCGCGCTTCGAGGCGCTGCTGGGCGACGGCTCGCGCTGGGGCATCAACCTGCAGTACTGCCTGCAGCCCAGCCCGGACGGCCTGGCGCAGGCCTTCATCCTCGGCAAGGACTTCATCGGCGGCGCGCCGAGCGCGCTGGTGCTGGGCGACAACATCTTCTACGGCCACGACTTCGCCGGCCTGCTGGGCAGCGCCGACGCGCAGACCGACGGCGCCACGGTCTTCGCATACCACGTGCACGATCCCGAGCGTTACGGCGTGGTCGAGTTCGACGCGGACAAGCGTGCCGTCAGCATCGAGGAAAAGCCCCAGGCGCCCAAGAGCAACTACGCCGTGACCGGCCTGTACTTCTACGACCGCCAGGTCTGCGACATCGCCGCCGACATCCAGCCCAGCCCGCGCGGCGAGCTGGAGATCACCGACGTCAACGCGCGCTACCTGACGCAGGGACAGTTGAGCGTCGAGATCATGGGCCGGGGCTACGCCTGGCTGGACACCGGCACGCACGACAGCCTGATGGAAGCCGGCCAGTTCATCGCCACGCTGGAGAAGCGCCAGGGCCTGAAGGTGGCCTGCCCCGAGGAGATCGCCTTCCGCAAGGGCTGGATCACCGCCGAGCAGCTCGAGAAGCTGGCGCAGCCGATGCTCAAGAACGGATACGGGCAATACCTGAAGCAGGTGCTCAACGAGAAGGTGTTCTGATGAATGTGATCCCCACTGCGCTGCCCGAGGTGCTGATCGTCGAGCCGAAGGTCTTCGGCGACGCGCGCGGCTTCTTCATGGAGAGCTGGACCGAGCCGAAGTTCAACGCCGCCTGCGGCCACGACGTGCGCTTCGTGCAGGACAACCATTCACGTTCCAGCCAGGGCGTGCTGCGCGGCCTGCACTTCCAGCTGCCGCCGCATGCGCAGGGCAAGCTGGTGCGCTGCACGGCGGGCGCGGTGTTCGACGTCGCCGTCGACATGCGCCGTTCCAGCCCCAATTTCGGCAAGTGGGTCGGCGTGGAGCTGACCGGCGAGAACCACCGCCAGCTGTGGATCCCGCCGGGCTTCGCGCACGGCTTCCTGGTCCTGAGCGAGACGGCGGACTTCCTCTACAAGACCACCGACCTGTACGCGCCGCAGGCGGAGGGATCGGTGCGCTGGGACGATCCGGCGATCGGCATCGAGTGGCCCAGGCTGCCCGTCGAATTCAAGCTCGCCGAGAAGGACGCGAAGGCGCCGCTGCTCGCGGACGCGAAATCCTTCGATTGACCTGCCGATGGCCGCGCCGCTGATCCACCTCATCGCGGGCGCGCGGCCGAATTTCATGAAGCTCGCGCCGCTGGTGCGGGCGCTTCGGGCCGATGGCCGGCTCCAGTGGAAGCTGATCCACACCGGTCAGCATCACGACGCCGCGATGAGCGGCGTGTTCTTCGACGAACTCGGCCTGCCGCCGCCGGATGTGTCGCTGGACTGCCATGGCGGCGGTCACGCGCAACTGACCGCGCGGATCATGCAGGCGTATGAGCCGCACGTGATCGCGGACCGGCCCGCGGCCTGCGTCGTCGTCGGCGACGTCGACTCCACGCTGGCCTGCGCGCTGACGGCGCGCAAGCTCGGCGTGCGCGTGGCGCATGTCGAGGCCGGCCTGCGCAGCGGCGACATGACCATGCCCGAGGAGATCAACCGCCGCGCCACCGACGCGATCGCGGACTGGCTCTTCACGACCGAGCCGAGCGCCGCAGCCCATCTGCGGCGCGAAGGGCATCCGGACAGCCGCATCCATGAGGTCGGCCATGTGATGGTCGACAACCTGCTGTACCAGCTCGCGCGCCTGGAGGCCGGCGATGCCCAGGCGCTGGAAGCTCGGCAGACGGCGCAAGCGGCACTGCATGCGGCTGGCGTGAGTGCGGGCATGGGCTGGGGCGTGGGCGTGGTCACTGACACCGAAGCCAGCATCCGCGCTGGCGACGCGATCGGCGGACGCTTCGGGGTGGTGACGCTGCATCGACCCGCCAACGTCGACGATCCGGTCCAGCTCTCAGGGCTGATGGCCACGCTGGGCACCTTGTCGGCAAGACTGCCGCTGCTCTTCCCGGTTCATCCGCGCACGCGCGAACGCTTGGCGGCGCTGGGCATCGCGGCGGCGCCCGGACTCCACCTGCTGCCGCCTCTGCCCTACCAACCGTTCCTGGCGCTGTGGCGCCGCGCGGCGCTGGTGCTGACCGACAGCGGCGGCCTGCAGGAAGAAACGACCGCGCTGGGCATCCCCTGCCTGACGCTGCGCGAGAACACCGAGCGCCCGGTGACGGTCGATCTCGGCACCAACGAGATCGCCGGCACGGATCCGGCGCGCATCCTGGCGTTGGCGATGCGAAGGCTCGACGACATCGAGCGACCCTCACCCCTGCCCTCTCCCGCAAGCGGGAGAGGGAGCGGAGAGGGGCGCCGCCCTCCGCTGTGGGACGGCCAGGCCGCGCCTCGCATCGTGGCCGTGCTGGCCGCGTCCCTGCTCGCCTGATACGAAACTGGGGATCGCGCCCGCGCGCTATTCGCCCTACCCTCCCGGCACACTTGGGGAGGTGCCATGGGTCCGACGGGTGTGTTCCCGCTGGTCGGGTTGCTGCTGGTCGCGCTGACCTGCGTCGCACTGCTCTCCCGATGGTTCGGCGCCCCCTCCGCCGCGGGCCGGTTCGCCACCATCGACGGCCTGCGGGGCTACCTTGCCTTCGCCGTGTTCCTCCACCACGCCTGCGCCTGGTACTTCTACCTGCGCACCGGCCGATGGGAGCTTCCACCCAGCCCCGTCTACGTCCACCTCGGCAAGTCCAGCGTGGTGCTGTTCTTCATGATCACGGGCTTCCTGTTCTCGCTGAAGCTGATCGACGGACGGCAGCGCGGCGTCGACTGGCTCAAGCTCTACGTGTCGCGCGTGATGCGGCTGACGCCGCTGTACCTGGTCGCGGTCGCCGCGCTCTTCGTCGTCGTCGCCCTGCTGTCAGAGGGCCAGTTGCGCGTCCCCGCGCTCAGCCTGGTCAAGCAATCGCTCTACTGGCTGGCGTTCACAATCCCCGGGACGGTCGACCTCAACGCCACGCCCGACACCTGCCTGGTGCTGGCCTGCGTGACCTGGTCGCTGCGCGTCGAGTGGTTGTTCTACCTGTTCCTGCCGGTGCTGGCGCTGTGCTTGGGGTTGGCGCCGCCGGCGCTCTCGCTGTTGCTGGCCGCCGTGGCGGTCGCGGTGGCTTGGCAGGTCGGCCTGCCGCTCGCGGCGCTGGTGCCCTTCGCCAGCGGCATCCTCGCCGCCTTGCTGACCAAGCTGCCTCGCGTGTGCGCGCTGGCGCGGCATTGGGGCGCGTCGGTCGTGGCCACGCTCTCGCTGCTGGCGACGATCGCGTATTTCCCCAGCCCGCATGCCGCGGCGCCCCTTGCGCTGCTGACGCTCGTGTTCGCGCTGATCGCCTGCGGCACCGATCTCTTCGGCGCCTTGCGGCGAGGCGTCTCGCGCCTGTTCGGTGAACTCGCCTACAGCCTCTACCTGCTGCACGGCCTGGCGCTGTTCATCGCCTTCCGTTTCGTGCTCGACCGCGAGTGGGTGGCCGAAGTGTCCAGCGTGACCCACTGGCTGCTGATCGCCGCGCTGACGCCCATCCTCATCGGCACCTGCTTCGCGACCTTCCGCTGGATCGAGCGTCCCGGCATGGACGCCACCGACGCGGTCACCGCGTGGATCCGGCGTCACTTGCCGAGGATGACGGTCGTCCCCAAGCGTCCGGCCTGAGGCCGCGCCAGCCGAGGCTCCCGCATCGGCCCGCGATCAGTTCGTGTCGAGCGCGGGGAAGCTCTTGACCAGATCGTCGACGGCCTTGACCTGCTCCAGGAAGGCCTTCAGCTGCGACAGGCGCAGCGCACTGGGACCGTCGCAGAGCGCCTTCTCGGGCGCCGGATGCGCCTCCAGGAACAGCCCCGCCAGGCCGATCGCCATGCCGGCGCGGGCCAGCTCGGTGACCTGCCCGCGACGCCCCCCGGACGCGGCGGCGCCGGACTCGCGCTGCTGCAGTGCGTGCGTCACGTCGAAGATCACCGGCTTGTTGCCGCTGACCTGCTTCATCACGCCGAAGCCCAGCATGTCCACGACGAGGTTGTCGTAGCCGAACTGCGCGCCGCGATCGCACAGCATCAGGTTCGGATTGCCGCCTTCCTCGAACTTCTCGACGATGTTCTTCATCTGCGGCGGGCTGACGAACTGCGGCTTCTTGATGTTGATCACCCGGCCCGTCCTGGCCAGCGCGATCACCAGGTCGGTCTGGCGCGCCAGGAAGGCCGGCAGCTGCAGCACGTCGCAGACGGCGGCGACCTCGGCCGCCTGATGCGGCTCATGGACGTCCGTCAGCACCGGCACGCCGTGGGCCTTCTTGACCGCCTCGAAGATCTTCAGCCCCGCGTCCAGTCCCGGGCCGCGGTAGCTCTTGATCGAGGACCGGTTGGCCTTGTCGAACGAGGCCTTGAAGACGTAGGGGATGCCGAGTTCCTTCGTGACGCGGACGTACTCGCCGCAGACGTCGACGGCGAACTGCTCCGACTCCAGCACGTTGACCCCGCCGAACAGCACGAACGGCTTGGCGTTGTCGACCACGATCTCATTGATCTTGACCATCTCGATTCCCTCAGACGAAGGCGGCAGTATCCCACGCCCTCCTGGGGCGCTCCGGACGCGCCCCCCCTCGATCGACGGTGCCCCGGACAGGAGTTTCGAGGATGGACGATGCCTGTCCACACCGCCTGCAAACCGCCTGTAGTGCGTTTGCCGACAGTGACTTCGAATATTGAACCTCAATATCACGCGCCCCATTCACGTGCATCTGGAAACCCGACATCCGAGTATGTAACCGCCCGCAATAAGGGGTGGATCCGAGACATCCGTGGGGTTGTCAATCCTCGACGTCGATGTTTCAAACCGTACCTCCGACAGGCCGTCGACTATTCCCGGAATCGCGCCGTGGTACCGATGTCTCCTATGGAAAAACGGGACCTCGGATCCCCATACTGAATCGTGGCTGCAACACCTGTCCCGGCAGGGAGGAAATGAAGCAGACCACTTCCGGGGCGCCAACATCCAGTAACAAGAATCCCGCCCGGTGAATGGATCCCATCACCGGCGCGCAAGAAGAAGAGATTGAAGGCAGTCGATCGTCAACGCGCATTTTGCGCATTCCTAGTTTTCCGAATCACCATGACGAATATCTCTTCGACTTCGCGAGTTTCCACCTGCCTGAGCGCCTGCGCGCTGGCCACCAGCCTGCTGCTGGCGGGTTGCGGCGGGGGCGGCAGCGCCGCCGGCAGCCAGACCGTCGGCATCGCCGGCACCGGCGCCACCAATCCGGAGACGCCGCCGATCGCCGCGTCGGCGCCGGTCACCACCCTCAGCGTCGCCCCCGGCGCCGCCGCCAGCGAAGCAGTCGCCGGCGTGTCCGCACTGTTCGGCGCCAGCGCCGGCGCCGTCACCAGCGCCGCCGTCTCGGGCAAGCTGCGCCCCGCCGCCGCCGCGGCCTGCACCGTCGGCAACTTCGGCACCTTCCAGCGTCCGTTCAGCCCGGACTCGCCCTGGAACAGCCGCCCGGTCGGCGCGGTGCTGGGCACCGCGACGATCCCGACCTCGACCTACTACCCGTCCGTGGACAGCGGCACCTGGTCCAGCGCGGCCTTCGAGGCGGCCGAGACCGACGCGCCCATGGTCGTCACCGGCGTCAACGCGCAAGGCGTGTGGGATCCGGACAGCGAGATCTACCGTCCCAGCATCACCATCCCGCACTGGCCCGCCAACACCCAGCCGGCCACCGGCAACGACGGCCATGCGGAAATCGTCGATGCCGCCGCCGGCGTCGTCCATTCCTTCTGGGGCCTGAAGCAGGTCAACGGCGCCTGGGTCACCGTGCAGTACGCCTGGACGCCGCTGTCGGGCCGCGGCGTGGGCGACCCTTCCCACTACTACCAGGGCTCGCGCGCGGCCGGCGTGTCCACGCTCGGCGGCCTGGTCCGCAAGCATGAGGTCAACGACGGCGCCGCGATGTACAACCACGCGCTGGCCATGTCGCTGGACTTCAACGGCTTGAGCAACAGCCCGACCTACCGCTTCCCGGCCACCTCGGCGGACTCCAACGCCGCCACCGCCAACAGCGGCCAGATCCCGATGGGCTCGCTGCTGATGCTGCCGTCGACCTTCGACGCGCAGGCGCTGGCCACGCCGGAGCTGCGCAAGATCGCCGAGACGCTGAAGAAGTACGGCGCCTACGTCGTCGACCGCAACAACGGCACGCCCTTCGTCATCTACGTCGAGATCGGCGCCGACTTCAAGCTGCACAAGAACGGCTGGAGCAACAGCACCGCCAACGACCTGGACGCGATCCGCGCCGCCCTGCGCCCGCTGGAGAGCGCCGCCTGGTGGGTGGACGGGAACAACAAGAACAGCTCGACGGTCACCAGCACCGCGATGAACCTGCTGTCGATGCGCGGCGCCTGGTGGCGCACCAAGGGCACCGTCAGCGGCGAGTTCGACACCTGGCGCCAGGCGCTGGTGTTCCCGGCGACGACCACGCTGATCGAGCAGGCCAACGCGACCGGCCGGGCGGTGAATCCGGTGACCTGGGCCACGCCCGCGACCGGCGAGTCCTTCCGCCTCTCCGTCGCCGGCACCGGCGGCGCGACCTTCCGCATGACCATCGCCGACCGCGCGACCGGCGCCACCGTCTACGACAGCGGCTACCTCGCGGACGGCCAGTCGGTGACCTTCGCCTGGCCCAGCGTGACCGGCTTCAAGGTCACGACCTGGGGCCGCAGCGGCATCGACGGCGTCGAGTCGACCCTGCGTCCGACGCTGGTCAAGACCGGCAGCGGCGTGGCCGCGGGGCGCGTCTGCGCCTCCTGATCCCGGCATTGCCGTCTCCGGGCCGCGAGGCCCGGCGGAAGCGGCGCCCGAAAGGCACAACGCCGCGGACCCTCACGGGCCGCGGCGTTGTCGTTCCGGGGGGAACGCGCGGATCGCGCGAATCTTTACTGCGGCTTGCGCGTGCCGCGCCCGATCGCGTGGTGCTCGATGCCCAGCGTCTTCATCAGCGCCGGCTCATACAGGTTGCGGCCGTCGAAGACCACGGGCTGCTTGAGTTCCGACTTGATGCGGTCGAAGTCCGGCGTGCGGAACTCCTTCCACTCGGTCACGATGACCAGCGCGTCGGAGTCGGCCAGCGCGTGTTCCGCGCGTTCGCAGAAGCTCACGCCCGGCACCTGCGCGAGCAGGCGGTTGGCCTCGCTCATCGCGACCGGGTCATAGGCCGCGATCGCCGCGCCGCGCTTGACCAGTTCCTCGATGATCACCAGCGACGGCGCTTCGCGCATGTCGTCGGTGTTGGGCTTGAAGGCCAGGCCCCACAGCGCGAAACGCTTGCCCGCCAGGTCCTCGCCGAAGCGCGCGACGATCTTGTCGACCAGCACCAGCTTCTGGCGGTCGTTGGCTTCCTCGACGGCGTTCAGCACGAACAGCGCCTGGTCGTGCTCGCGGCCGGTGCGCACCAGCGCCTTCACGTCCTTGGGGAAGCACGAACCGCCGTAACCGGCGCCCGCGTACAGGAACTGGTAGCCGATGCGCGGATCGGAGCCGATGCCGCGACGCACCAGCTCGATGTCGGCGCCGACCTTCTCGGCCAGCAGCGCCAGCTCGTTCATGAAGCTGATGCGCGTGGCCAGCATCGCGTTGGCGGCGTACTTGGTGAACTCGGCGCTGCGCACATCCATCACGAACAGGCGGTCATGACTGCGGGTGAACGGCGCATACAGCGCGCGCATCATCAGCGTGGCCTGCTCGTCGTCGGAGCCGACGACGATGCGATCGGGCTTCATGAAGTCCTCGATCGCCGCGCCTTCCTTCAGGAACTCGGGGTTGGACACCACCGAGAAGCCGACCTTGGTGTCGCGCCTGGCCAGTTCCTCGGCGATGGCCGCGCTGACCTTGTCGGCCGTGCCCACCGGCACCGTGCTCTTGTCGACGATGACCTTGTAGTCGGTCATGCGCTGGCCGATGGAGCGCGCCGCCGCCAGCACGTACTGCAGGTCGGCCGAGCCGTCCTCGCCCGGCGGCGTGCCGACGGCGATGAACAGGATGGTGCCGTGGTTGACGGCGTGGTCCACGTCGGTCGTGAATTGCAGGCGGCCGGCGGCCACGTTGCGCTTGACCACCGCGTCCAGGCCCGGCTCGTGGATGGGAATCCCGCCTTCGTTGAGGACGCGGATCTTCTCGGCGTTCACATCCAGGCAGACCACGTGGTTGCCCATCTCGGCCAGGCAGGCGCCGGTGACCAGGCCCACGTAGCCGGTGCCGATCGTCGTGACTTTCATTCCAATACTCCTGGTTGAATTCCGGTTGAATCTGCAGGGACGGGGCCGCGGTGCCGGCCCGTCCCGAATCTCATTGCTGGTAGTACTCGCGGTACCAGGCGACGAAGCGGCGGATGCCCTCGGGCACCGGCATCGCCGGGCGGAAACCGGTCCACTGGGCCAGTTCCTCGACGTCGGCGTGGGTGGCCGGCACGTCGCCGTCCTGCAGCGGCAGGAACTCCTTGATCGCCTCGCGGCCCACGGCCTGCTCGATCGCGCCGATGAAGTCCATCAGCGGGATCGGCGCATGGTTGCCGATGTTGAAGACACGGTAGGGCGCGTTCGAACGCGCCGGATCGGCCGACACGGGGTCGTACGCCGGATCTGCGGTGGCGGTGCGGTCGAGCACGCGCACCACGCCTTCGGCGATGTCGTCGATGTAGGTGAAGTCGCGGATCATCTTCCCGTGGTTGAAGACCTTGATCGGCTCGCCCGCGAGGATCGCCTTCGTGAACAGGAACAGCGCCATGTCCGGCCGGCCCCAGGGCCCGTACACGGTGAAGAAGCGCAGGCCCGTCGTCGGCAGGTTGAAGAGATGGCTGTAGGTGTGGGCCATCAGCTCGTTGGCCTTCTTCGTCGCGGCGTACAGGCTGACCGGATGGTCCACGCCGTGGTGCTCGCTGAAGGGCATGTGCGTGTTGCCGCCATAGACGCTGGAACTCGACGCGTAGGCCAGGTGCTGCACGCCGTGGTGGCGGCAGCCTTCCAGGATGTTGGTGAATCCGACGATGTTGGATTCGATGTACGCATGCGGGTTCACCAGCGAGTAGCGCACGCCGGCCTGCGCGGCCAGGTGCACGACGCGGTCGACCTTGTGCTTGGCGAACAGGTCCGCCATGCCCTGGCGATCGGCCACGTCCAGATGGACGAACTCGAAGCCGGGTCGGCCGGTCAGGCGCGCCAGACGGTCGTGCTTGAGCCGCGGGTCGTAGTAGTCGTTGAGGTTGTCCAGGCCGACCACCTGGTCGCCCCGCGCCAGGAGGATCTGGCTGACATGCATGCCGATGAAGCCGGCGGCGCCGGTGACGAGGACTTTCAAGCGCGCTCCCGCAATGCTGTGGACGGACCCGTGGACGGTCCGGACGGAACGGTCGACATTGTCCATGACTGCCCGCGGCAAGCCGGTGTCCGTCCCCCGCTCACGGGGGGGATCGCGGGGGGGATCGCGGGGCCGCCCGCCGAGCCGCTCCCAGGAAGGCGCAAGGGGGTGTTCATCCGCGCAGCCGCCCGAGTACGCCCTTGACCAGGGTCTTGGCCCCCAGCTCCAGACGCTGGCCGCGCGTGGCCGCGTCGGCCTGGCGCAGCATCGCGGCCACCTCGTCGCGCGACATCAGCGGATAGTGCTGCTCGCGGCTCAGGCCGTCCACGTCCTCCTGCTGGCCGTTCCAGTGACGGATCGGGAAGCGGTAGAAGCGGTAGCGCGGATCGTCCAGCGGCAGCAGGTCCACGTCGGGCCGCTGCGCCGGGTTGAGCAGGCCCAGCACCGGCACGTGGATGGTTTCGGCGTTGGAGAACCAGGTCGCCAGCCACGCGAAGGAGCTGACGCTGGTGACCACGTGCCGCGCGCTGCGCAGCCGCTCGAAGTCGGCCAGCACGCCGTGGCTGCGCACGACGCGCGCGTCCGGCATCGCTTCCATCAGCAGGCGCGAGTACCAGTCGTCCTCGATCTGGCCGAACAGCACCGGCCGCAGCCCCGTCTCGCGCGCCAGCTGGCGGTAGTAGGCCGGCGGCACCGGGCCGTAGTCCGGGTGGCACTGGCCGAGGATCTCGGCGCCGCGCACGCTGATCAGGAGCTCGTCGGCGCCATGGTGCTCGACCTCGGCCTGGCCGGCCGGGAACAGCGACTGGTAGGCCGACGGCGGCAGGTAGTTGGCCATGCGCGAGCCGATGCCTTCCAGCGTCATGTCGCGCATCAGGCCGGCCTTGACCAGCGAGGCGATGGCGTGGATGTCGATCAGGTGGCCGCGCAGCTCCACCGGCTTGCCGCGCGGGGCCGGCGCCTCGCCGCCCTTCAGGCCCCACAGCGGCATGTCGTGGCCGACGATCTCCAGCTCGGGGATCTTGCTGCGCAGCGTGTGGCCCAGCATCAGCTGCATCATCTGGTTGCCCAGGTTGCCGGTCGGCTCGATGCGGAAGGTCACCGCGCTCATCTTGCGTGCTCCAGGGGAAACATCGGGGGAACCCTCGGGGGAACCGTCGGGGGAATGCCGATCAAGCTCTGCAGAGTTCGGCATACAGGGCCTCGTAGGTGTTGCCGATGGCGGACATGCCGAAGTCCTGCCGGGCGCTTTCCGCCAGCGCGGCGGACGAGGCCGGCGTGCGCTGGGCCAGCAGCTGCAGGCAAAGGCGCGCGAACTCCTCCGGATCGCGCGACGGCGTGTTCACCGCGTCCGGGCGGTCGCCGACGATCCAGCCGGTGATCTCGGGAATGTCCATCACCGCGACGGCCAGGCCGGCGCACATCGCCTCGACGATGGCGGTGCCGAAGCCCTCCTGGCGCGAGCAGAACGCGAACAGGTCGACCGCGCGCAGGATGTCGTGGATGTCGTCGCGACGGCCCAGGAAGCGCACGCCCCCGATGCCGCGATCCTTCATGAACTGCTGCAGCTGGACGTGGAACGGGTTCTTGTTGTCGTTGCCCGGGCCGATGATCAGCAGCACCGCGTCGGGGCGCTCGCGCCGGATGGTCTCGAAGGCCGCGATCAGCAGGTCGTAGCCCTTGCGGTGCTCGACCGCGCCGATGGTCGCCAGCACCGGCACGCCGTCCGGGATGTCGAGCGCGCGGCGCGCCTTCGCCACCTCGTCGGGCATGGGCAGGTAGTAGCGGTCGGTCTCGACGCCGTTGGCGACCAGCAGCACGCGCTCCGGCGCCACGCCGACGCTGCAGGCCATGCGCTTGAGGCTGGGCGAGATCGCGATGTAGCGGTGCACCGAGCCCAGGCAGGCGCGGTACAGCCTGCCCATCAGCCGGCGGTTCGTCAGCGTGGCGGGATCGTCGGACTCGGCCAGCGTCAGCTTGACGATGGTCTTGCGGCCCAGCCACTTCAGCACCGGCATCGCCAGCAGCTCCGGCCCCTGCACCGAATGGAAATGGAAGACGCGGAACTTCGGATGCGCCAGCGCGAACAGCACGATGCGCAGCGTCCAGATCAGCTTGCGCAGGTTGGAACGCGCGGCGGTGAAGGTGCGGCGGCGGTAGAGGTCGAAGGACTCGTGGCGCAGGTCGCCGTCGGGGCCGTCGCCGTTGTCGGCCAAAAAGGCCACCTCGCAGCCGCGCGTCTGCAGCTCCGCGCCCAGCCGCAGCGCCTGCACGATCGCGCCGCCGAACTCGGGCGGGAAGGTGAAGCACACCATCAGGATCGCGCCGTGCGCGGCCGAGGCGGTGGCCTGGGATTCGGTGGTCAGGGAAGCGCTCATGGGTGGGGGTTCGCGGGTCGTTTCATGCGGCGCCTCATGACGCGCGGGACAGCTTGTTGCGGAACAGGGCCTTCACGGAAGCCATCTTCTGCGGCGCCAGCACGGCCATGACGCCGAGGTAGCAGGCGCCGAACAGCGCGTACTGAGCGGCCAGGCGCCACAGGCCTTCATGGCCGCCCGTGGCGGCGGCGCCGAAGATCCAGCGGTCGCCGCCCCAGACCAGCACGCCGGCGGTCAGCGCGGCCAGCACCTGGAAGCCGACGGCGCGCAGCAGCTGCGGCAGGCCGGTCTCGAGCAGACGCAGCACCGCGATCATGGTCAGCAGCAGGTTGAGCACCGTCGCGATCAGGTAGGCCTGCGTCAGGCCCACCACGCCGTAATGGATGCCGATGGCGAAGGACGCGACCTGCAGCACCGAGCCGATCACGCCGTAACGCAGCATCAGCCCGGCGTGGCCGGTGGCGAGGAAGGCGCTGCCGGAGGTGCTGAGCACCGACTGGATGAAGCCGGTCGGCGCGAGCCAGGCGAGCAGCGTCTCCGCGCCCGCCCACTTGGCGCCGAAGACCACGGCCACCGTCGGATCGCGGAAGAACCACAGCGCGGCCATCACCGGCGCGGTGCCGAAGGTGATGACGCTGAGCGAGCGCAGGTAGACGTCGGCCATCTGGCCCTTGCCGCCCTGCTGGTGCGCCTGCGTCAGCAGCGGGAAGACCGCGCGCGCCACCACGTGGCTGATGTTCTGCACCGGGAACAGCATCAGCCGGTAGGCCACGCTGTACAGGCCCAGCACCGCGGAGCCCAGCACCTTGCCGATGATGAAGCTGTCGGCATTGCGGGCGAAGTAGTTGACGAACTGGAAGGCCGACACGTTGCCGCTGTAGCGCGAGATCTCGCGCAGGCCGTCCCAGCGCGGGCGCCAGCCCGGACGCCAGTCCGACATCGCCCAGAGCATCGCGCCCTGCACGATCGCGGCGACCAGGGTCTGCGCCACCAGCGCGTACACGCCCCAGCCCGCCAGCGCGGCCGCCACGGCGGCGAGCAGCGCCAGCACGACGGCGACGCTCTCGACCGCGGCGATGCGCTTGAACTGCGAGGCCCGCTCCAGCAGCGACTGGTGGACGATGCTGCTGCACGACACCGGGAAGGACAGCGCCATCAGGCACAGCACCGGCACCAGCGTGGGCGAGTCGTAGAAGTGCGCGACCGCCGGGGACGCGACCATCAGCGTCAGGCAGATCAGGCCGCCCAGCGCCATGTTGAGCCAGAACACCGACGCCTTGAGGCCGTCGGTCAGCGTCTCGCGCTGGATCAGCGCCGAGCCGGTGCCGAAGTCGCGGAACAGCATCGCGAAGTTGGTGAAGATCGCCGCGATCGCCAGCAGGCCGTAGTCCGACGGCGACAGCAGCCGCGCCAGCAGCGTCACGCTGGCGATCTGCGAGCCGATGCGGGCCAGCTGCGAGAAGGCCGCCCACTTGATGTTGTTGAGGATGGACACGCGTGCGATCCGGGTACTCGGGGAGGTCCGGCTCAGGCCGGCTCTTCCGCCATCTTGCGCAGGTCGGACGCGACGTAGGTCGCGGCGATCTGGCGGTCGTTGCCGCCGTTGAAACTGTTGAAGTGCACCAGCCCCTGGTCGTGCGTCCCGGGCAAGCCTTCGAAGTAGCGCGGCAGGCGGCCGAGCTGGCGTACCCGCAGGCCGGCGCGCAGCGCCATCGCATGCAGCCAGATGTCGTCGGCCTTCGGGCAGACGGCCTTGAAGGCGTCGCCCTGCGCGTGCATGAAGTCCAGGAACCGCGGCGGATAGATCACACCCGACACGCCGGTCGCGAAGTGGCGCCAGCGCGGCTCGCGGCTGCCGCAGGGCGGCCAGTCGCGGTACGGGCGGATGACCGCCTCGTCCTTGCCCTGGCCTTCCAGCGCCACCACGTGCGCGCGGTAGCAGCTGATCTGCTCCGGCGCGGCCCGGTAGGCGTTCCACAGGCGGCGCAGCCACCAGCGCGGATAGACGATGTCGTCGTCCGCCGTCACCAGCGGCACCTCGTGGTGCGGCTTGGACGCGACGTACGGGTAGTACTTCGTGTGCGGGCCGAGGTTGTCGGTGAGGTGCACTTCCAACCCGCGCGCCTGCAAGCGGCGCAGCCCTTCGGGCAGGTCCTTGAAGCGGCGCTCGTCGTCCAGCCACAGCGTCAGCCGCGACGGCTTGAGCTGGCCGCGGCCGATGCTCTCGATCGTCAGGTGCACCGTGTCGATGCGCGGGCCGTAGGTCGTCAGCGAGACCACCGGGCCGCCCGGGGCCACGACGGATTCGGTGCTCGTCTCATTGAGGCGCTGCAGCGCCTTCACCTGCCCCGGCACGAGCCGCGGCGCGAACTTGTAGACCAGCTTGCGGTGGATCTTCGAGATCAGCAGATCGATGTCCATAACCAGGGAACTCATCCTTTGGAGCGATGGGCGGCGTCCGTCGCCGGACGCACGCCCGTCAGGCGCAGCCGGACCAGGTCCATCACGGCGCCGACCCAGCGCTTGACCACGGGTTCGGCATAGGTCACCACCAGCCAGCTCAGCAGCAGCACCACGACGCTGGCCAGGAACAGCGTCATGGCCGGCTCGATGCCCGCGCGGCGCATGATCCCCATCACGACGGCGCCGATGTTCTGGTGGACCAGGTACAGCGGGTAGGTCATCAGGCCCAGCACGCGCAGCAGGCTCACCAGCGACGCGCTCGAACGCCAGGTCGCGTTGTGCCGGATGCCAAGCAAGATCACGGCCAGGCTGATCAGCCAGATCGCGAGCGCCGGCCACCACGGGTTGGTGCGCGGGCCGTTGGCGTCGACGTTGGTCCAGTAGATCTGCACCACGCAGGCCGCGGCGGTGGCGATCAGCGTCGCCCAGGACGGCCGCTTCTGGCGGTCGATCAGCACGGCCCAGATGAAGATGCCGGCGGCGAAGAAGGCGCCGTGCTTCACCAGCAGCAGCTCCAGCACCCGTTCCACCAGATAGGGCAGCGTCTTGTGCAGCACCGTCAGCGCCGGCACCACGCCGCTCTGGCCCAGGCTGTACGCGACCCAGTAGGCCAGGCAGATCCAGCCCAGCGCCGCGGCCAGCGTTCCGATGGCCTTCTCCTTGCCGCGCCAGATCAGCACGCCGACGGAGGCGTAGAAGAAGATCTCCACGCCCAGCGTCCAGAAGACGTTGTCGATCCACGGGTACCAGGGCATGAACAGCATGCTGTGGCGGTAGCCGCGCATCAGCTCGGTGGTGAAGCCGCTGTAGTGCCAGGCCAGCACGGCCAGCGTCAGCGTCGAGCAGACCCAGGCCGCCGGCACCAGTCGCACCACGCGGCTGCGCAGGAAGGCGTAGGGCGTGGCGCCGCGCGCCGAGTACGCGATCACGATGCCCGAGATCACGAAGAAGACCTGCACCCCGATCCATCCGTAGAAGGACAGCCAGGGGATCAGCGGCTGCGAGAAGGTGCCGCCGCTGAGCTCGTAGGGCCGGCTGTCGGGCCGGTCGCCGATGCTGAATGCCAGGTGCGAGAACAGCACCAGCACTGCGGCGAGGAAGCGCACCAGGTCGATCGCGATGACGTGCTGCTGCCGCGGATTGGCATGCACGATCGGCTGAGGTTGTGGATCAGGCTGGGACATGGGGAGTACCTCCGGAACGGGCGAGGGGCGTCGCTGGCATGTCAGGCTGACGAACGCTGGTCGGCGGTCGCGGCGGCGTAACGCCGCGCACGCGCCAGGAACAGGGGATTGCCGAGCACGTAGCGCTTGAACAGCCGGCGCGGTTCGCGCGCCAGGCGGTACAGCCATTCGATGCCCGAGCGGCGCATCCAGGCGGGCGCGCGCGTCGCGCCGCCGCCGAGGAAATCGAGGATCGCGCCGCCGCACACGATCAGGCAGGGGCGGTGCATCGCGTGGCGCAGCAGTTGCGCGACCTGCTCCTGCTTGGGCATGCCCATGCCGAGCACGATCAGGTCGGGCGCGAAGGCCAGCGCCTGCTCGACGTAGACCTCCGGCGCGCGGAAGCCGTCGAGCGCGTCGACGGTCGCGCCGGGGGCGAGCTCGTCGCGGATCTTCGCGGCCGCGAGGGACAGCTGCGGATCGCGCGTGCCGAGCAGCAGGATGCGACGGCCGGCGTAACGGGCCATGACGCGCGGAATGAGGTCGGTGCCGTTCAGGTTCAGGCCGGGCGCGCGGCCCAGGCGGCTCATCAGCATCTTCATGCCGGAACCGTCGCGCAGCACCCAGTCGGCCTCGGCCACCGCGGCGGCGAAGCCGGCATCGGTCGCCGCCGAGTTCATCGCGTGCGCATTGACGAAAGCCACCACGCGCGGACGCAGCACGCCGGTGAAATCGCGCAGCAGGCCGTCATCGACGGCGCGCTCGTCGTCGACCACGGTCAGCGCGTCCAGGATGGCGCTCCAGCGGGCGATCCAGGTCGCGCCGGCGGACGCGGCAGAAGCGGCAGACGCGGTCGCTGCGGCCGGCGAGGCCGCCCGTGCGTGGAGAGAGGTGTCGGTGTCCGTCATGGTGCGTTCCGGCGCGTCAGTGGTCGCGCCTGGTGCGCACCCATTCGGTCTGGCGGCGCACCACGAAGCTGATGTAGATCGGCAGCTTGGCCAGGACGTACATCGGCGCCTTGAGCAGCTCGCCCAGTCCGATCAGGTCGTCCGCGAAGCGATGCCGCGCCGCGAAGATGGCCGTCGCCAGCGCGAACACGCCCAGCAGCGCGATCACCAGCCCGGCGACCAGCCCGGTGGCCAGCGCCCAGACGGCCTGCACCAGCGTGGCGACGACCAGCAGGCCGGCCAGCAGCGCCAGCGGCGGCACCAGCATGTCCATCACCAGCATCGCCTGCGCGAAGCGGCCGCGGCGCAGCGCGTCCCACAGCAGCTTGGGGCCCTCGCCCACCAGCAGCGAGAGGTGGCCGTGCTCCCAGCGCGTGCGCTGGCTGCGTTCGCCTTCCTGGCTGGCGGCGAAGACGCTGGTGACCAGCACGTCCTCGCAGAACAGCGGCGGCGTGCCGTCGCTGGCCAGGCGCACGCCAAGCTGCATGTCCTCGGCCAGATGGCCGCTGGCCAGCGGCGCGCGCTGCGCCACCGCCCACGGGAAGGCCATGCCGGTGCCGAGCAGCTGGCACGGCAGGCCGAGCCGGAACATGCCGCGCGAACGCGCCAGGTTCTTCACGCGCATCGCGAACTCGGCCACGCGGGCCTTGAGGCCGGGCGTGGGCGCGCTCATCAGGTAGCTGGCCTGCACCGGCCGGCCGTGCGCCTGCGCCAGTCCGGCCAGGCGCGGAATTAGGCCGGGCGACAGCACGCAGTCGGCGTCCAGCACGATGACGACGTCGGGCGCATGGCCCTCGCGCAGCGCCAGCATCTCCAGGTGGCGCACGCCGAAGTCCAGCGCCCAGCCCTTGCCGCGGCGCTCCGCGTCGGAGCGCTCGACGACTTCGGCGCCGACCATGCGGGCCTGGTCCGCCGTGTCGTCGCTGCAGTTGTCGGCCACGACCAGCACGCGGTCGTCCGGGCCCAGCTGCGACAGCGTCTGCATGATGGTCGCGCGCACGCCGTGGCCCTCGTCGTGGGCCGGGATCAGCGCGGCGATGCGGGCCGGACGCGGTACTGCGGGCAGCGGGTCCGGGCGCTTCATCGCCAGCGCGACCTGCGTCAGCAGCAGCCCGGCGGGCAAGGCCAGCAGCAGCGTGCCCAGGATGAGCAGCACGTGGATCACGGTCAGCACGGTGTCAAGCATGGGCGTACTCGCTGAAGAGGCGGAGCAGGCGCGTGGCCTCCGTGTCCACGTCGTGACGCGCGAGCACCCGGGTGCGCGCGGCCTCGGCCATCTCGGCCAGGCGCGCGTCGTCGCAGTCGAGGCAATCGCGCATCGCGTCGGCCAGCGCCTGCGCGTCGCCGGCCGGCACCAGCCAGCCGTGCGTGCCGGGCACGATGAGTTCGGGGATGCCGGCGATGGAGGTGCTCACCACCGGACGGCCCAGCGCCATCGCTTCCATCGCGACGACGGGCAGGCCCTCGGCGAAGCTGGCCAGCACCAGCGCGCGCGCGGCCATCAGCTCGGCGCGGACCTGGTCGCTGCCGATCCAGCCGGTGATGCGCACCGTGCGCTGCAGGCCGAGCTCGGCGATGCGCGCCTCGATGGCGGGACGCAGTTCGCCGTCGCCGGCCAGCACCAGCTCGAAGTCAGGGCGATGCTTCGCTACCAGCGCGGCGGCCTCGATCAGCAAGAGGTGACCCTTCTGCTCGGCGAGGCGTCCGATCGCCAGGAGACGCTTGCCCGTCGGCGGCGTGTCGGCGCCGGCGTGGAAGCCCGGCTCCAGGCCGCAGTGCACGACCTGCACCTTGGCCCAGTGCGCGCGCTCGACCCAGCGGAACAGCTGGCTGCGGCAGAAGGACGTGATCGCGACGACGAAGCGTGCGCGGCGCATCTTCTCGCCCAGGTGCAGGAACTCGGGCTTGTCGAATTCCTCGGGACCGTGGACGGTGAAGCTGTAGCCCGGACCGCCGAGCGCATGCAGCAGCATCGCGACCTCGGTCGAGTTGGTGCCGAAGTGCGCGTGCACGTGCGTGACGCCGGCTTCGCGCATCAGCTTGAAGGCGACGCAGGCCTCGGCGAGGTAGACAAGGTGCAGCGGCAGCGGCCGGTCGGCGCGACGGCCCATGCGCAGCGCGAGCTTGAGCGCACCGAAGAAACGTCCGGGCGCGCGAAGCGCCTCACGGACCAGCGCGCCGCCGAGCGACAGCGCGCCGCCGCGCAGCAGGTAATGCGTGCGGGACTTCTCCGCCTGGTCCTGCGCATCGGGCGCGGGATCGTCCCAGCCGCGCACCGCGACGCGCAGGACGTCCTGGCCCTGCTTCTCCAGCGCGAGGATCTCGCGGCGGATGAACGTGTGGCTGACCTTCGGGTAGTGATTGACGAGGTAGGCGATCTTCAAAGGGTCAAACTCCCAGACTCCTGACCGTTCACGGGGGCCGGAAGCTTGTTCTTGTGCGGTCCGGCATCGCTGCCGGGGACCTCGTCGCGAGGGCAAGCATCGTTCCCGGCGTCGTTCACGGCACCGCTCGCGGCGCAAGCCGATGAAGACGCCGTGCCGACCGGGGATCCGGCCGGCGCTTTATGCAGGATGCGTGCCGGATTGCCGACGGCGGTCGCGCCGGGCGGCACATCCTGCAGCACGACGCTCATCGCGCCGACCTTGCAGCCGGCGCCCAGGCGCACGCCGCCGAGCACCTGCGCATACGCGCCGAGCTCGACGCCGTCCTCCAGCACGGGACACGGTCCGCCGTCGACGCGGTTGCCCAGCGTCACGCCCTGGCGCAAGGTGCAGCCGGCGCCGATCACGGTGCCCGGATTCACGAAGATGCCGCCGAAGTGCCAGATCTGCAGGCCCGGCCCGATGCGCGTCTGCTTGGGCAGACTGATGCCGGTCAGCGTCTCGACGACCGTGTGCAGCAGCAAGTGGAATTTGCGATGCAGCTTCTGGCCGACGCCCGCCGGCGCCGCGTCGACGCGGCGGCCGTAACGGTAGACCCAGAGCGCCCACATCGACTGCTCGCGCAGCGGCATGCGGCCCAGGCCCCAGCGGGCGACGTCGGCGGCCCAGTCGGGGTCGCGGTGCGCGCGCAGCGTCATCGGGCACTCCCCGGAGAAGCCTTGTCCTGCGTCTTCGCGCGGGTCCTGTCCGACTTGTCGGACTTGTCGGACTTGTCGGACTTGTCCGGCGCGACATCCTTCGAATCGTCCTTCGCGTCCACGGGCACCAGCGCGCCGCCGACCGACGATTCGCCCGGGCCGGGGCCGCTGCGCACGGTGACCCGCACGGCGCCCTGCCCTTCGGGCCATTCGAAGGTCCTGCTCGCCCCGTCGGCCAGCTCGCCGCTGTCGAACAGCGTCGTGCGTCGGCCTGCATCAAGCAGTTGCAATTGAAGCTTCGCGCCGCCGGTGGCGGTCGCGGTCAGCTTGTAGCGCTTGCCGGCCTCGGGCTTCGCCCAGGTGACCGGCTGCAGGCTGCGGCCGGAGTCGTTGACCAGCACCGTCACGCCCTCGCCCGCCGGGAACACCACGGCCTGACGGCGCGTGTCGTAACCGGCGCCAGTGCGATCGCCGCCGGCGGCCGCGGTGGCGGTCGTCCCCGTCGCGGCCGACTTCATCGCCGCGTCATTGCCGCCGCGCTTCCACGGGCCGCGCAGCGAGAACCGGTTCTGCGGCGTGTCCATCGACATCGGCCGGCCGTTGCCGTCGACCCAGCGATCCACCGACATCACCTGGCGCAGCCCGCCGCGCACGCGGTCCAGCTCGGCCGCGAACTCGGGATGCCAGCCGCGCTTCATCGGCGACTTGTTGGCGCCCATCTCGACGTAGATCACGTAAGGCGTCTCGACGTTCCGGTCCACGACGTAGGCGCCGTAGACCTTGAGCGTGCGCGCGACCTTGCGCAGCAGCGGATCCTTGATGCGCTCGGTGTCGAAGTCCGGCGGCAGCATCATCAACGCGCCCTGCGGCACCTTGCCGGTGTTGGACTTCGCGCCGGTGTCGGCCGAGGTCGCGGGGAAGATGTAGGCGGGATCCGGCGACAGGCCGGTGTGCGTCAGCGACATCGCCAGCGCGTGCCGGAACACTTCGTCGTTGTCGTCGATCTCCTTGGCGCGCACCAGGCCGCCCATGGTCGGCACCGCGGCGGCGCGCGCGCCCTGGAAGTAGTGGCCGGGCTCGCCCCAGCCGCGGCCGTCGAGCTTCGTCCACGCGTACTGGTCGGCCCGCCACTGGCCGTCGATGAAGCGCAGCACGTTGAACGAATGGATCATCCGGTCCACCGGATCGACGATGTCGCCGTGGCCGTCGGCCGCGCTCGCGGGCTCGACGCCGGCGGGCCAGCGCGGGATCGTGATCTGGTCGCGCATGGTTTCCGCGTCCGGATCCCAGATGCCCTTGCGTCCCGGCAGCGGCAGCACCGTCACCGGCTTGTCGTCGGGCGACGCGACGAACACGCCGGTCGACCACTTCCCGTCTTCCAGCGTCGGATAGTTCTTGGCCTTGGGGATCTCGTCGGTGCCCAGCGTCACGCCGATGGGGCGCGCGTTCCAGGGCGAGTCCGCCGCGAACGGCCGGTCCGCCGTGCCGAAACGCAGCTGGCGCACCGCGCGGGCATGCGGGTCGTTCCTGTCGGAGGCCTCGGCCTTGGCGCCGCGATCGGCCGCCTGCGGCGCGGCGAAGGCGCCGGTCGTTGCGAGGCCGGTCGACGCCGCCAGAGCGGCGACAGCGACGGGCAACAACCAGGCGGCGGGGCGGAAGGTGACGGAACGGATTGTGAGCATCGACGACATCCGTCCAGCCTCAAGTACTACGAACCGCATTGGACATCCTCACTCGGTGGCCCATCGCAATAAAGTGTCGCTCGAAGTAAAACGTCGACAGATGCGCGAGCAGGAAAACGGCCCCGAGCAGCAGCGGCCGCTTGAGGTACTTTTCGGTGACATCGCCGGAGCCCAGCCAGGTGTGCTCCAGCGGCACGTGCAGCACGTAGACCGCGAAGGACACGGCCGCGAGGTAGGCCCAGAACGGGCGCGAGAGGAACACCGACGGCGCGGAGCGCGGCTGGCACATCAGCGCGCCGGTGAGCACCAGCACCGCATACGGCCGCACGAACGAGGCGATGTTGCCGTCCACGTTGTAGCAGGCCAGGCAGAGCATCAGCGCCGCGCCCCACAGCACGACGGGCCGCTCGAAGAAGGCGAGCGCCTCGCGCCGGCTGGGCGAGTGCAGCAGGATCGCCAGCACGAAGCCCGCCAGGATGTCGTCGATGCGGTACCAGGTGATGCTGCCGCTGTAGCCGCTCATGTAGACGCGGTAGCTGGTCACCGCGACCAGCAGCACCGGGATCGCCACGCGGGCCACGGCGGGACGGAAGAACAGCAGCAGCGTGGCCAGCGCGTAGAACTGGAGCTCCACGCACAGGCTCCAGAAGTGGTCCAGCGGCACGCGCATGCCGGCGTCGCTGAGGTTGGCGTAGAACAGCAGGTGCGAGGCCAGCGCCTCCGGCGGAAAGTGCCAGATCGCCGCGACCACCACCGCCACCAGCCAGGCCAGCGGGAGGATGCGCAGCAGCCGCTTGGCGACGAACTCCAGCGGGTGCACGTGGACCAGCACCTGCTTGCCGATGAAATAACCGGACAGCACGAAGAACAGCGCCATGCCCAGCATGCCGACCGATTCGTTGAGCCGGGGGCCGAGGGCGTTGAGCGGCAGCAGGTGCGCGACCAGCACGGTCACGATGCTCAGTCCGCGCACGCCGTCCAGGACCGGGGAACGGGCGCCGGCGGTGCTCATGCCGGCTCCGTCACCGCCCACGGTCGCGCCACGCGGCGCACGACGCGCCGCGGCCGGCGGCCGATGTCGGCCTTCTCATGGCAGACGATGGCGCAGCCCGCGCCCATGACGAACCAGAAGAACCAGTTGAAGACGAGGTAGCTCAGCATGTTGTCGGACAGCGAGACCACCACGTAGCCGATCAGCAGCGCGATGAACATCGCCGACAGCAGCGCGTCCTCGCGGCGGAAGCGCCAGAAGATCTGCCCCGCGCGCCAGTACTTCCAGTAGTAGGCGGCCAGGCCGACCACGCCGACGTCGAACAGCATCTGCACCGCCACGCTGTGCGCGCCGGTGGTCATGCCGCCGCTCAGGCTGAAGAAAGTCGGCGAGTTGAAGAAGAAGCCGCCCGAGCCGTAGCCGAAGGCGTAGCGCATCGGCGCCATCCAGGCGATGGCGTCCTCCCACAGCACGCGGCGCCAGGTGAAGGAATTCAGCTTGGCGTACTGCACCACCACGTTGCCCTGGCCGATGTCGAGCACGCGGTCGCGGATGTCGGGCACCAGCAGCGCCAGCAGCGGCACCAGCAGCAGGTAAAGCAGGAAGCGGCGCTCGAACAGCAGGCCGTACAGGAAGAACATCGCGCCGGCGGCCATCCACGCGCTGCGCGTCTTGGTCGCGCCCAGCAGCGCCAGCAGGATCAGCAGGTAGAAGGCCATCGCCAGGCGCTGGGCCGTGGTCGAGTTGGCCAGCGTGCGGGCGTTCTTCCACAGGTAGAGCAGCACGCCCTGCATCAGCACCAGGTAGAAGGCCAGGATGTTGGGATGCGAGAACGGGCCCTTGTAGCGGCCCATCGCGGCGGGGTCGTTGGAGATGTGGACGTCGCCGCGGGCGATCGCGATCAGCGTGTAGATCGCCACCGGGACCGAGGACCAGATCACCAGCTTGAGGATGCGGTCGAAGGAGGTCCAGTCGTCCACGACGTAGAAGGCCACCACGAACATCGCCATGGTGCTGAGCGTGCCCAGGAAGGTGCGCAGCTCCGGCAGGCGGTCCGGCGAGTACAGCAGCCCCACCGCCTGCATCGCGATGAAGGGCACCCAGACCATCCAGGCCACGCGCGGGATGCGGCGCGGCTCGCGCATCCAGAACACCACGGCCAGCAGGATCACCGCCAGGTTCATCAGGCCGCCCAGGCCGCCGAAGCTGGCGAAGCGCGCCTCCTCCAGCACCGGGTTGCCGATGGCGCGCAGCAGGATGATGGTGAATAGCAGCGACTTCGGATTGGCCAGGAACATGAAGACCACGACCAGCGCCACCGGCAGCACCACGAAGAACACCGGCTTCTGCGCCACCATGTCGCCCATGACGACGCACACCAGGCCCAGGAACATGCAGCCGCCGGCGATCACCAGCGCCCACAGCAGCGTGCGCCATTCCGGCAGGCGCCGGCGGCGTTCGTTGCCGTAGGGGTTCAGGCCCCTGCCCCGCGCGGGGCTCGCCGTATTGGTCGCCGCGCTCATCGGACCAGCATCCCGCGCGCGCCGGCCGGGACGGCTGCCACCAGCTCGGCGAGGAAACGCGCCATCAGCGCCTGCGACGCCACGGCCGACGCGGCCTGCGCCATGCGCTGCGACGCGCGCACCAGGATGCCGTCGGGGACGCGGCCCGCCAGGCCTTCGTTCAGGATGTACCAGCGCGCGGCCAGGCCGTCGCCGCCGTAGCTGTCGCCGATGCGGATCCAGTAGCGCACCGCCTCGAAACCGCCGCCGCGGGCTTCGGCCAGCAGCTGCGTCGTGGGGACCGGCAGCGCGCGGCCGTCCGTGGCGATCGGCGGGCCGGCCTCGTTGACGCGCACGGCGTAGCCCTGCGCGGGGTAGCAGACCTCGGGCCGGTGCACCTTGACGTCCTGGCGCTGGCGCTCGCCCCAGGCCAGCGCGAGCATCACCTGCTCGCCGCGGCTGTTGGCGTAGGTGCGCATCACCGTCTGGTCGTAGGGCTGCTCCAGCACCGTTTCCACGCCCTGGGACACGTCGACCTGCGCGGTCGAGTCGGCCACCACGCGCCAGTCGCCGAAGGCCTTCGGCACGACCGCGTCCAGGCTGGGCGCGCCGGTGACGGCCTGCAGCCGCGGCGTGGCCAGCCACGCGCCCACGGCCGCCACGCCCATCAGCGCGGCGCCGGTGAGGCAGGTGCGGCGCGAGAAGCGCGGCAGCGGCTCGCCGGACGGGGACTCTCCGGTGGGCTTGGGCGGTGTGCCCTTCGTGGGCGCCATCCGCAGATCCGGCTGAACCGGCTGAACCGGTGGCTCGGGCGGCATCGGCGAGCTCATGGCGCGGCCTCCGTCGTGCCACGCAGGCGGTTCCAGCGCAGCGACAGGCCGCGCAGCAGGCCGTCGACGCCAACGATCAGCATCAGCGCGATCAGGAAGAGCGCCATGCCGGAGAACTCGTGCATGAAGCCCTGGCCGACGTCGTCGCCCAGGTGATAGGTCAGGAGGGCCAGGATCAGGATGCGGATCACGTTGGAGCAATAGGAGATGGGCACGATCAGCAGCGCCAGCGCGATGTTGCGGAACACCGATTCGTGGCGCACGACGTTCATGTAGAGCAGGCCGAGCGCCTCGAGCGTGAACAGCGAGTTCAGGCCCGCGCAGGCGTCCGCGACCATCAGCTGGTAGGGGCCGATCTGCAGGATCACGCCGGCCCGCGCGATGGGGTAGCCCAGCGCGTACATCAGGTGCTCGGCGCCCCAGGAGGCGGCCAGCTTCATCGGCTGGGTGATGACGTCGACGATGGAGGCCGGCAGCGGCACGGCGAAGAGCAGCAGGAAGAAGGCGAAGCCGTAGCGCCGCGCGATCTCGGGGCCGAGCAGCACCAGCGCCAGGCCCAGCAGCAGCGGCATCATGGAGCCCATCTCCAGCACCGCGATCGACTGCGAGCGGCCCAGCACGTAGGCCGCCAGGCCCAGCGCGACCAGCGTCCAGCCGGCGACCGGCGCGGGCCGGGCGCGGAACGGCTTGCCCTGGCGCGCCATGCGCCGCGTCTGGAAATAGAAGTACCAGGCCGACAGCGCCAGCACGATCGGCCCGTGCGAGTTGCGGTCGCCGCGCCACGGGCCGCGCAGGAAGTCGACGATGGTCGGCGCGTACATCGCGGCCAGGCCGATCGCGAGCGCGATCAGCGCGACCCGGTTGGCGGCCCAGAAAGCCGGAAAAGGCGCGCCCGGGCGGCCCGTCGCGCCGGGGAGGACATCTTGCGTCATGGCGTTCACTGCGATCCCTGCTGATGGTTCCGGACATGCGGCGGCAAGGCCCCGTGGCCCTGCCTTCCATGCTGTCGTTGCCGTCGATGCTATCGACGCACGCGCGGCTCTGCGGCCGCTGTGATGTCTCGCCCGGTATCCGGTGTCAGTATTGGTTCATGACGGTGCCCACCAGGGTGGTGGAAACGCCGTCCAGGCTGTCGGTGAGATCCTGCAGCGCGCTCACCCGCGACTGGTTCTGGCGCGCCAGCACCAGCGCCGCGCCGCAGCGCGACGCGACGATGGCCGCGTCCGCGCCGTAGCGGCTGGCGGAGGTGTCCACCAGCACGTGGTCGAACTTGCCGGCCAGCTCGCGCATCAGCATGCCGAACGCGGGCCGTTCCAGCAGTTCCACCGGGTTGGGCGGCACCGCCCCCACCGGCAGGATGAACAGGCTGTTGAGGCCCTCCACCTGCTGGATCACGCGCGGCTCGCTGCGACCCGACAGGATCGAGGACAGGCCGGCCTGGTTGTTGACGTCGAAGATCTCATGCTGGCGCGGACGGCGCAGGTCCGCGTCGACCAGCAGCGTGCGGCCGCCCAGCTGCGCCAGCGTCACCGCCAGGTTGGCGGTGAAGTAGCTCTTCCCGTCCATCGTGTCGGGGCTGATGACGGCCAGCGCGCGGCGGGAATCGCCCTCGCGGTAGAGCCGCATCGTGATCTGGCTGCGGATCGCGCGGAAGACTTCCGCCTGCGACGAGAACGGCTGGTTCAGCGCCACCAGCTCGGGGCTGCGGGCCTTGCGCTCGTTCGGCGTGTAGGGGTAGTGGAACTGCTTGGACAGCGCCTCCAGCACGTCCTCGGCGTTCGCGTAGCCCAGCGCCACGGCGGCTTCGCCGAAGCGGATGCCGCGCTCGCGCTGGTACTGCAGCACGCGCTCGACCTGGTCGGCGCTGAGGTTGCGGGTCTCGGCGATGATCGCGCCGATCGAGCGGTCGTGCACGCCGGCACCGCTTCCGGGGGTTTTGTTGAGAGGTCCGTCCACGGGTTTGCTGTGAGCCAGGGGAATGGGTTCCTTCAGATCCGACATCAGGCGGCTCCTCGGCTGGGGCGGGGATTGCTCCCCAGCAGGCGCCGTTCGGCGGACGGCAGTTGCGCGCGCTTGCCCGGCGCGGGCAGCACGCCCAGCATCGGCAGCGGCAGCACGGCCATGACGTCGTCGGCGTCGCGGACCTTGCGATCACGCAGTTCCAGCAGCAGCGCGATGCCGACCGCCAGGACCAGGCCGGCCACGAAGGCCAGCGCGGTGTTCAGCGCCACGCGCGGCGACGCGGGCCGCAGCGGCGGCGTCGCCTCGGCGAGCAGGTTCACGTTGCTCTGCGTGGACTGGCTTTCCAGGTTGGTCTGCGTCAGGCGCGTGGTGATGTTCTCGTAGGCGCGCTGGGCGCTCTCGACCTCGCGCATCAGGCCGCCGGCCTCGTCGCGGGCTTCCTTGAGCTTGACGACCTTGGCGCGCTGCGCGTCCATCTGCGCGCGGGTCTCGGCCTCGCGCGCGCTGTTGATGTTGCTGGTCACCGCGACCGAGCCGGTCACGCGGCGGATTTCCGCGTTCAGCTTGGAGCGGGTGTCGGCCACCGAGGCCTTGGCCTCGATCACCTGCGGGTGGTTGTCGCCGTAGCGGGTGCTCAGCTGCTGCAGGTTGGCTTCGGCGCGGCTGACGTCGGCCTTGAGCTGCGACACCACCGGGTTGGCGAGCACGTCCGGCAGCTGGTCGCCGCCGCGCGCGGCCTGGCCCGAGCGGCTGCGCGACTCCGTCGCGATCGACGACAGCGCCACCAGCTGCGAGGACAGCTCGTTCAGGCGCGCGTTCTCGACGTCCAGGCGTTCATCGGTGGCGAGGATGCCGTGCTCGCGCTCATAGGCGGAGAGCTTGCCGCGGGCCTGCTCCAGGCGCTCCAGGGCGGCCTTGGCCTGCTGGTCGAAGTAGCCGGCGTACTGGCGGGCGGGTTCCACGCGCAGGTCCAGCGTCGTGGCGATGTACGCCTTGACGAAGGCGTTGGCCATCTGCGCGGCGACCTGCGGCGACGGCGAGCGGTAGGTCACCACCAGCACGTTGCTCTCCTTGGACGGCTTGACTTCCATGCCGGCCTGCAGGAACGCGGCGACCCACTGCTCCATGCTGCCTTCGGCGCCCTGGGACTGCCACTGCTCGCGCAGCTCGGGCTGCTCGGTCAGGCGCAGGTCGCGCACGACGCGCAGCGCCACGCGGTCGCTGGCGATCACGTCGACCTGCGTGTTCATGTAGGCGGGCGAAGCCATGCCGGGATAGATCAGCGCCGACACCGGGTCGGGCTTGGCGTCCACCACGACCGAGGCGCTGGCCAGGTAGCGCTTGGGCAGCACGAGGCTGACGCCGAGCGCCGTCACGGTGGTCACCAGGACCACCAGCAGCACGAGCTGCCAGCGGGCCAGGATGATCGACATCAATTTGCTGGGCGTCACCATGCACTCCTTCGCCGGGCGCGGGGCCCGGGGTTACTGCGCGAGGACAGGATCGGGGAAAAACTCAGAACAGGCTCTCGCGGACGAAGATCACGTCACCGTCCTTGAGCGACTCGTCCATGGCCGGCTTCACTTCCTGCACCTTGCCGGCGCCGTCCTTGCGGTGGACGCGGATGCCGCGCTCGGTGCCGCGCAGCGTCAGACCGCCGCCGGCGGCCAGGCCCTGCAGCACGGTCATGCCGCGTTCCAGGCGGATCTGTCCGGGCTTCTGGACTTCGCCGTAGATGTAGATCATCGGATAGCGGTCGACCCACAGCACGTCGCCGTTGAGGACCACCACGTCCTGCTCGCGGCCGTTCGGTCCGAACAGCGTGGGCAGGTCGATCTCGACGCGGAAGGGCTTGCCGGCGCGCTGGCCGGTCAGCACCAGCAGGTCGCCGCCGGCGGGCGAGACGCCGCGCGCGTTGGCCAGCAGGTCGGTCAGGCGGGTGTCGGCGACTTCCAGCGGGTAGCGGCCCGGCTGGTTGACCTGGCCCAGCACGCTGGCCTGGTTGCCGGTGACCTTCAGCACCAGGATGGTGACCTGGGGCTGCTTGACGAAGTTGCCCTTCTTCAGGCCGTCGGCGATGCGGGCTTCGGCCTCGCTGATCGACAGGCCGCCGATCTTCACGACGCCCAGCAGCGGGAAGCTGATGGTGCCGGCTTCGGACACGCGCGATTCCAGCGTCATGTCCGGGTTCTGGAACACGCTGATCTTGATCGCGTCGCCCGACCCGAGCCGATATTCCGCGGCGCCGCCGGTGGACAGGCCGACCGGGGCCGGCGAGGTGGCCGGACGCGTGGCGGTCTGCGCGAACGCGCCGGTGGAGAGAGCCGCGGCCAGGAGGGCCGGCGCGGCGATGGCGAGGATGGAGAGGCGACGCAGGTGCTTCATTGGATGCCTTGGCCCTTGGAAGTTGAACTGGAGTCCGCCGGGGCGATCACGCCGGCGGCGGGATCGGAGGCGGTATTGGAGACGGCGGTCGGGGTGGAGGCCGGCGAGGACGCGGGGGCAGAGGCGGCCTCGGCGAACTTGCCGACGTATTCGATCTTGGCGTTGTCGCGCATGGACTTGATGTCCTTGGCGACGAGCTCGGCGCGACGCTGGTTCAGGAGGAACATCTCGATGGACGGACGCGCCTGCGCCTCGGTGGCGGGCTGGCGTTGCGAGCCGGCGAGGAACAGCACGGAGATGCCGTTGGGATTGCCGTTCATGATGAACTGGCCGTCCTTGAGCCGGGAGATCGCGTCGAGGTTGTTGAGCGGGATCTGTTCGGCCGAGCGCACCATCTGGGAGCCGACGAACTTGAAGTTGTCGGTCTTGAGCGCTTCGAGGAATTCGGGGAGGGTCTTGGCGGCCTGCAGCTTGGTGCGGATCGCTTCGAACTGATCCGGCTTCGCCTCGATGTTGATTTCCTGCAAGTTGTAGATGCGACGCTCGGCAAAAAGTGCCGGCTTGTCGTTGTAGTACTTCCTGATTTCCTCGTCGGTGGGCTTGCTGGCCGTGTCGCCGAGGTGGTCAGCATAGGCCCTGGCGATGATCTCCCGCTTGGCGGTTTCGATCTGTTGCACCACCCGCGGATCGCGATCGAGCTTGAGGTCCTGGGCCTTCTGGACGGCGAGTTCCTGGTCGATCAGGCGCTCGAGGATCTGGCGCGAGGCGGCGTCGACCTGCTCGGGCTTGACGTTGGGCTGGCGCTGCAGGACGAAGTTGATCTGGTGGACGGTGATCTCTTCCTTGTTCACCTTGGCCGCGGTCTGCGAGGCCTTGGCGCCGCTGCCGCCGCCGCAGGCGGCGAGCAGCACGGCGGCCAGGACGGCCGTGGTGACGGCGAGGGCCGGAGTGGCCCGTCGCTCTTGAATTCCGTGATCCCGAGTCCTCATCGCAAGCATGGTGTCGACCTTGATGTTGTGTCTGTCCGGCGGCCCCTTTTGGGGTGCTCTACGCGTACGCGAGCGGCGAGTGTAGCCCTGCACCATGACTGAACTTACCCGTTCCGGAGGGCTTGGAAGCCCCCATCCCGGGTTCGCAGGGGTCCATAGCAAGAATGGGTCCCGGCCCAAGGCTCCGGGCGGTCGGAGACCCCATGAACAAGGGGGATGCGCGCTGTAAAGACGGATGAAAAACCGCCTCTGAAGTCGTCATTGCAACGACGTGAAAAAGCCGTCAGCGGGTGAGCGGAAACGCGGGGTGGCAGGCACGGGAAATCGGGGCGACCGACCCGGTCGGCGATGCCGATGTCCAGCAAAAGTCAGCACGCCTCACGGCGTCCGATGGATCCCTTGCAGCATCACCGAGACGGCACGCGCACGAGCGCACCGTCTCTGATCACGACCAGCACAAAAGCGTTGCCGAGTGTCTGCCACATCACGCGCGCCATGCCGCTTCAATTCGAAGATCTGCTTACCTTAGCCACCGCCATCAAGGGAGGCGCGCAGCTCTGTATAGCGATCCAGGCAGGCGGACCCCGTTTGCGATTCCGCGACGACGCGATGCCTCCTCAAAGCCGTCATCCGTCGATCCAACTCTCGATCAATCTTGACGGAGGGATGTCCTTCAGAAAAGGCATTCACTGCACAGAGCATTGCCACCTGATCCACACGAACCAAAGGCAATAGTTTTTCAGGGCACTTTCCCATCGCTAGTTCCAAGGAATATGTATGTCCTTGAAGAGCCTCCAGATTGGTCGTATCCAGCAAGCGGACACTCAAATCAAGGGCCTCACGATCGCACCTCTGAACAGCCGTGGCAAGCGGCGCCATACGCGATTCCCAATGCGCCGAAAGATACGCATTGACGGCTGCAACATCACTCCGATCCAGCCGGGCGCGAAGCTCTGCGACCGCGGAAGACTTTGAGCCCGCGCTTGCAGCGGTGCTGATTAACAGTAGCAGAAGAAGGGAAGTGGCAGTCCGCTTCATTTTTACACCGCTCCTAATTTCGGATGACATGGACAATCACGTTCTTGTTGCATTGCTTTTCCACCAGATCCCAAAGCTGCGCGCAATAGTCGCCACGAACGGTGACGCATCCGGCCGATCCTCTATTAGTGTCGCTGCGCGCTTGCCCAAAATTCTGACAATGCATGTGAACGTAGTCCGCAACGGGCATGCCCCCCTGTGCCGGGTTGGCACCGAGTGTAGAGATGGGATCATTATTGTTCAGCACAATTCCCTGTCCGCGCTTTTTGACACTAGGAAAGCCATGCGCGGTGCGTCCATATTGTCCAGAATATGTGCCGTCGACAATCCCGGGGCTGCCATAAGATTTGTCTGGAAACGAATTCGCTGGAAAGCTCATGAACGCGGCTGATTCAGGCGATTCGTTTGATGCGGATCCTGACGCTCCCCAAGTCGGACCGTCCTTTCCATTGCCCGTGCTTTGCACAACATAGATATGGGTCGGCAGACACATCGTGTCTCCCCACCGGTCCAAACCCAACGGGTCGACAGCGCTCTGCGGGCTCGAATCAACATAACTATAAGTATTGATGCCAGCCTCCAGGCCAATCGGATCACTCTGCACATACCTCCCCAACGTCGGGTCATAGTCCCGGAAGTAGTTGTAATACAGCCCTGACTCGCTGTCGAAGAACTGGCCGGGGAAGCGCAGGTTGAAGACGATCTGAGCCAGCCCCGCCGGTGCCTGCTCCGGCTGCCCCGTCCCAAACGGCTCGCTGATCCACCGCCACCGCGCAGCGTCGTTCTTGTCGACCAGCACCCTCGGCGTATTCAAGTGATCGGTGTACACGAGCATCGGCAGCGGTGCTGTAACCGTTCCTGAAATCACCGCCACCGGCGTGTCACCCAGCCACACGTACTCCTGCACCACGCCCGTCGCGCTGTACTCGCCGAGTAGGTGCCCTTCCTGGTCGTACGCGAAGTTCCGCAGCCCTGCGCTGTTTTCCTTGCGCACGCGCTGGCCGCCAGCGTCGTACTGGTAGGTCGTGGTCAGGCCGCTTCTGGTCAGCGTGCCCATCCGGTTGTCGAGCCGATACGTCGTCGTGTAGGCCAGTCCCGTATCGCTCAGCGTGTTGCCGGCTGCGTCGTAGCCGAAGCCCCGCGCGGGATTGGAGATGCTCGTGAGCCGATTGCTCGTCGTCTCCGTCGTGTAGCCGCGCGACGCGCCGTTGATCGCCACGCTGGTCCGGTTGCCGTTGGCGTCGTAGCCGATCGCCCATGAGTTGCTCGGCGTGATGATGCTCGTCAGGCGCCCTAGCTCGTCGTAGCCGAAGCTCTGGTTCATCGCCTGCGCGGCTGCCGTGGACTGGCCGGTCGTTGCGTCCAGGTGCGTGTAGCTGACGATGCGGTCCGCCGCGTCGTAGGTGATGTCGCGCACGACCTCGCCCAGCGGATATCGGACCAGTCGACCGAACTCGTCGTAAACGCGCTCTTGCAGCTTCGTGCCGCTGGCCATCTGCATCTGCCAGCTGCGCACCGGGCCGAACGGCTCCCACTGGATGTCGCTGATCAGCGGCACTGCGGCGCTCGACGCATCCGGCGCCAGGCTCATGGCCACGGGCCGCTCGGCGTTGTAATGGATCGTCAGCACGCGGCCCGAGGGATACGTGATCCGAGTGGCGCGACCATCGTCGTCGTAGCCGTAGCGCGTCGTGAGAACCGTCGTGCCCACCGTTTGGATCGCCGTGATCAGGCGGCCGTCCAGGTCGTAGCCGTACTTCGTGTTCCCCGACGGGCTGGTGGCCGTCGTCAACTTGCCGACGCCTGCGCCGAAGTCGCCGTCCGTCTGGTCGTAGGTCCACGCGTAGTTCAGCGCCGTCTGGCCGCTCTGCGTGTAGATCGCCGAGGTCAGGCGGTTGAGCGCGTCATACCCGTAGGTCGCCTGCACGTTGCGGCTGTCGGTCCGCGTGATCAAGCGCCCGGCCGCGTCGAAGGTGCTGTTGGCAATGCCGGTGTCAGGGCTTGCCAGCTGGCTCATGTCGCCCAGGCCGTTGCGCTGGTAGCTCGTCACCAGATTGCGAGGGTCCGTGACCTGCTTGAGCTGATCGATGCCGTCGTAGCCCAGCTTCGTCACGCCGCTGCGGGCGTCCGTGCTGGTCTTGACCCGATCCAGCGCGTCGTACGCGTTGGTCGTCGAGAACGCGAAACCGGGAATCCACTTGGCCTTGGTGACCTTGGTCGGATTGCCATTGGCGTCGTACTCGTAGTCGGTGACCGGCGCCGGAGAGACCGGCGGAGGCGGCAGAGGGGCGGCATGTGCGTTGAAGCCGATCACGCTGATCAGCGCAACCACGATCGGCGCGAGCCCGATCCACTTCGAATTCGTCTTGATGCGATTCATGGCTCATTCCCTCCCCGTCGTCTGCTGCGCGCGGTTCAGCGCGTCGAAGGTGCGGCTCATCGTCCGCTTCAGCGCGCCCAGCGGGTCCTTGGCGACCTCGCTGGTCCGGTTGCCGCTCGCGTCCAGCGTGTAGCTGATCCGATTACCCAGCGAGTCGAAGACGGCGAGCAAGCGTTGCGCGTCGTCGTATTCGTAGTTCACCGCGCCTCCGCCCGGTTGGACCGAGCGCTTGAGCAGCCCCGTAGGCAAGTACTCATAGGAGGTCGCCTTGCCGTTGGTGGTCATCGACGTCACGCGCTGTCGCTGGTCGTAGGCGTAGGTGGTCGTCGCGCCGTTGGGCGCCATCACCTCAAGCGGCTTGCCGTAGGCGTCGTAGCGCGTGAAGCGCGTGACATGACCTGCGCCGTTGGTGGAGGTCTTGAGATCGCCCAAGGTGTGGTCGACCGTCGTGTCGACGTAGTACTCGTTGGTGACGACGATCTGGTTGAGCGCGTCCGTCTCGGTCAACACCTGACCCGTCGCGTTGTAGGTCCAGCTCGCGGTGCGGGCCGGAACGCCGGACTGCAACGCGGCAGTGAACCCCTGCGCTCCGGTCTCATCGGTCGTCGCCTGCTCCACGCGCTTGCACAGCACGACGAGCGGCTTGCCGTCGGGCAGCAGCGCGCTGGTGGGCGCGCAGCTCGCCACCGCGCCGCCGCTGAACGGGTCGGGCTGACCGTTGAAGACCAGCGTCGTGATGCGGCGCGGCTCCGCCGTTTTCACCGCGAGGCGCCAATCCGGATGCCACTGCGTGCTCACGCGCCGGGCGCCCGTCGGCAGCGCGACCTGCGCCGCCTCGCAGGCGGTCGCGGCCGAGAGTCCCTCCACGCGGGAGGTCTCCAGGTTGCGGTCCATGTCGTAGGCCATGCAACTGCGGTTGCCGTTGTATTCGTCCAGCTGGACGACGTTCCGGTTGGCGTCGAGCACGCGGCTAGTCGTCGCGGCAGCGCTGCCCGCCCCCGCCGCCTGAGCCTTGGACGTCCACTTCACCTGACCGAGCGAGCCGGCCGCCGTGACGGCCTCCGTCTGTCCGTTGGGGTTGGTCACGACGATGCCCGTCGGCGGCGTCAGCACGTGATCGCGCAGCATCCATCCGGTGTACGAGTCCCAGTTCTCGTTGACCTGCCACCGGCTGGGCGCCGTCCACGCCACCGAATAGCGGTCCAAGCCCAACGCGCGCTCCGTCGAGATCGCGCGTCCGTCGCTGTCGTAGGCGTAGCGACCCGCACGCACGCCGTTCTCGTCGAGGTAACCCGTGAGCGCCCAGCTGAGATTGGTGTTTTCGTAGAGGAATTGGCGCGAGGTGCTGTCGCTCCAGGTCACCTTGCTCACGCCGTCGCCCGCGCCGTACTCCAGCGCGGTGATGCCATTGCCCGGATCGACGATCGCGTTGATGCGCGAGCGCAGGTCCTCACCGCGGTCCTCGTACCCGAACTTCCACTCGCGCCCGAAGTGGTCCTTCATCGAGACCAGCAGGCCGCCCTCGCGGACCTGGTCGGTCAAGAACGACGCGTTGCTGTATTGGAAGTTCATCGCCGCGCCGCCGATGTGCGTGATGTTGAGCAGGCGACCCAGATACGTGTAGGTCTCGATCGTCATCGCGGACTGATCGAAGTACAGGAACAGCGGCCCCGGGACGATCACGCGGATGCGGTCGTTGCTCGCGCTGGAAGCCGGCGCAAACACAGTGGAAGCGGCTCGCGTGAAGCTGGTCCACATGCCGTCCCCGCGCGACACGTTGACGATGCGGACGTAGTCCGATGAGTTGATGAGCAGCTGGCGGTCCAGGCTCAGCGTCCAGTCCGGACTGACCGAAGTCGACTCGGAACGCAGGAACGGATCTCCGCTGCCGGCCTGGTACGGGATGCGCCGGGTCGAGTTGTATGTCAGGCGCAGGGGCAGCCACGGCTGCCAGCCCAGGTCGACCGACTGCGTCTTGGCGCCGGTCATGGGCATGATGGGATTGCCCTTGCAGAGGTCGCAAGGCGCCTGGTACGCCTTGTCAGGCACACGGACGCAGGCCATCTGACCGGCGTCGTAAACCCCTTCAGTACACACGCACTCCCGCGTCTCCGGGTCGAACGCCATGCCCGCGGAGTTGCCTATCGGGCTGGCGCAGGTCTTCTGAATCGACAGCGTGTTGTTGTAGACCACGGCTTCGCCCGGCGTTGTGGTGCTGCACGAAGGGTCGGAATTTATGGTCGTCGCCGTCCCTGTGATGGGGCAACTCAACACCCCCCAGCTCACGCCAGCGGCATTCACCGTGCAGGCCCCCACCGACCAGCTGACCGGCGTGCTGCACTTGTCCTGCCCGTTCAGGCGCGAGGAGCGGAACGCCATCGCTTGCGCGAGCGTCAGTTCAGGCGTGCTCGGCGCCTTGGAAGTGACCCGGATCGTGTAGTTGCAGGAGATATCGGGAATGAACCGGCTGTCGCTCGGGCAGCCGCCCGGCCCGTCGGCAAACGCGCCGTAGAAGGTCACGTGAGCGTCGTCCCACTTGATCGGGGGCAGCCGCCGGTCGTGGGCCGTCGCCGGCTGCAGGAGCAGCGCGGCAAGCAGACCGACCATCAACCGGACGACGACGGCGCCGATCCAGTCGCTGCGACCGCGGATGCGCCCGCTGGTGGCACCGCAATGAGCACCATGCGGCGCAGCATCGTGGCGAGACGTGATTCCCGAACTCATTGACGTTTCCTCCCCGGCTCATGTCCGGCAATGGCATCCGGCAGGAGGAAACGACATGCAGCGGCGTCCTGCACGATGAACGCATCGCGCCGACCTCGCCGTCGTCACGCGTCTTTGCGCATGGACGACGTCCTCCCCGTGAATGAACGCGCGGATTCTGCTATGAGCTTGCGCGCAGGAACAGCACCCTCCAAAGAGGGATGCCGCATGTCAGCGCACCGTCACGGGGTCAGGACTTGCGTGCCACCGAGCACCAGAAAGGAAAAGGCCGCCGACCTTTCGGACGGCGGCCTCGGAGACCTTCGATCGTCCCGGTCATCCCGGGACGATGGCAGGCTCGATCAGGGCAGCTTGTTCAGCGCGTTCACCGCGTCGATCAGACCGAAGCCGTCGTACAGGCTCCAGCCCTTCACCGCGTTGCCGCCGGAGAACGGGATCACCCGCGCCGCCGGCGTGCCCTGCAGGAGGCTCTTGACCTGCTTGGGCGTGAGCGAGCCGGGGCCGCCGGCCTTCTGCAGCATCAGCGCCGCGACCGCAGCGGCGTGCGGCGCGGCCGCGCTGGTGCCGAAGAAGTTGTTGAAGCCGTCGCCTTCGTAATCCGAGCTCGGATAGAAGAAGGTCGTGTTGCCGCCGTCCGGCGCGGCAAAGTCCGGCTTCTTGCGCGTCTCCGGCACAGCCAGGCGGTTGCCCGCCGCATCGAACGCGATCGTCACCGGGCCGGGGCTGCTGAAGCTCTCGAACGCCGGGATGAACGGCGTCTGCTGCGTCGCTGGGAAGGTGTAGCGGTAGGCCGCCACGCTGTTGGCACCGGCCGCCGCGCTGTGGCCGAAGGTCGTCGGGCCGCTGCGCACCTGGAACGGCGCGCCGCCCCAGCCGTCAAGGTTGACCATACGCACGCGCGAGGCCTGCTTGGTGCCCGCGCTCGTGCGGCCGATCATGATGCGGTAGGTGCCGCTGGCGCCGCCCGACAGGCCGACGATCTCCTCGCCGAAGTCCGCCGCGATGTTGTTGGTCGCGAAGGTGAACACGCAGTTGCCGGCCGCGTTGATCAGGTAGAAGTTCAGGTCGGTCGTGACCTTGCCTTGATAGAACAGGTCGTCCCACTGCAGCAGCAGCGTCGAGCCCGCGCCGCTGTAGGTCACCGGCAGCGCGTAGGTGCCGCCGCCGAAGTCCAGGAAGCCGCCCCCCTGGTTGGCCTTGGTGCTGCCCGACGCCGGCGCGCTCGTGCAGGTGTTCAGCGACGCCAGGTTGACGTTGCCCAGGTTGGTCGGCGAGGTCGAGAAGGTCGCGACCGGCACGTCGATCGCGCCGCCGCCGCCCGCCGAGCCCTGGTTGCCCGCCGACGAGAAGTACGAGACCGGACGGCCCGGCAGCGTCGTGCTGGTGACGACGTCGTTGACCGCCTGCGCGACCTGACCGTCGGAGAAGAAGGGCTCGTCGTAGTAGAAGACGTCGTCGACGATCACGTCGGCCCGGCAGGCCGGTTCCGTGCGCAGCCGGCGGATGTTGTCGGCAAACGCAGCCTCGCCGGCGAAGGCGGTGGCGAAGCACTGGTCGGCGCCCGGGGCCACGTCTTGCACGATCTGCATCATCGCGCGGCCTTCGTCCGAGTTGCTCGGATCGGCGCCGATGTCCAGCACCCACTTCGGCGGACGCAGGTCGCCGGAGGCGATGTCGTTGGCCGCGCGCACCGTGGTGAAGCTCAACGGCGAGTCGTCGTAGGAGTCCGACAGCACGCCCACCGTGATGCCCGCGCCGGTCCAGCCCGCCGCGTTGGCGACGTTGCTGCGCAGCACCGGCGCGCCTTGCGAGGTCGTCAGGCCGACGTTCTTGTGCGGACGACGCGTCAGCTTGGCCAGGTGCAGGCCGCTGGTGCCCGAGAGCGAGGCCAGCGCCGAGCTCGGCACGTAGGCCGAGAGCGCGCCGTGGTTGAACGCGCGGTTGACGCCGGTCACCCGCGCGCCGGACGCCTCGAGCTGGGCCTTGAAGTCGTCGATCGAGGTGCCCGCCTCCAGATAGATGTCGACCAGCACGCGTCCTTGCGCGTCCGACAGCGACCGGACGTAGGGCTTGAACTCGTCGGCATCGACGGCCAGCGAGCGCAGCTGGCGGCGCGACTGCTGGTCGACAAGGTCCGACAGCGCACTGTCGAGCTTGGCGTGTTGCGCGTAGGCGCCGCCGCAGGCGGCCAGGGCCAGCAGCGCGCTCAGGACACGCAGACGGGGAGCGGTGCGGGAAGCAGCAGGGGAAGCGGTACGGATGGAAGTCGTCATGGGCGGCTCCTCAGGCTTGAACGGGGGTGACGGGCTTGCGGCGGCGGATCAGCCCGGCCGCGCCGAGGGCGGCGCCGGCCAGCAGCAGGCTGCCGGGTTCGGGCACGTCGGAGGCGGCGGCGGCGCTTGCACCGACCAATTGGATTTCGTAATCGCCGAATTCATTGGTCAGGCTGCTCCAGCCGGTCAGCGATCCGGAACCGCCGATCGCGGCGACGTTGCCGCCCTGCCCCAGCAGCGACGGGAAGATCGGCGTGCCGCCGCTCACCGGCGTGTAGCCGGCACCGGTGATGGCCAGGTAGTACAGGCCGCTCACCGTCGGGATGTAGTTGCTCAGCGTCGACTGAGAGCCGCCCACGACGCCGTCGTCGTCGTTGCCGATCAGGCCCTTGCCCGCGGCGTCGAACAGGTACAGGACCGTGTCGAAAAAGTTGTAGTCGATGCCCGATGCGGTCGTCGTGGCGGAGAACGCCGTGCCCGCCGTCAGGTAGATCGCGAACAGGTCCGCGTCGCCGTCCAGCGTCCCCTGGATCGCGTCGATCGGGCCGCTGCCCAGGAAGGTCTTGGCCGTGATGATCGTTTCACCGGCATCGCCGCCTTCGACGAAGACCGCGGCGGCCTGCGCGGACGACGCCGCGCCGAAGGCCAGGGCTGCTGCGGCCGCCATCGGCAGCCACTGGTTCTGAAGGCTCTTGAAGCTCTTGAGTCGCGTGAACATCGGACGTTCCCCTGAAAGGTTGGACACCCCGCGCGGCACAACCGCGCTCGGTGCGGTGCTGAACGGAGGGAACGGCTGCACAAGCTGTGCCAACTGTCACGATTTTTCGAGGGACATCGCTGGAAACTCCGATGCCATCGGAGTTTGCGAGCGTCCTGCCGGATACACCCCGATCCATGGGGATCCCCCGCGACACAGGGGTGTAAAGCCCGCCGACTCCGGGTTAGCCCGGGTCGTACGACCTCTGCCGCCCGCGTCGGCCCGCGAACGGCGCGAGGCGCGTGGCGCCGCGGATCAACCCGGGGGGCGCGCGGCCGAGCGGCGCAGCGCGCCGGGCGGTTGCCCCACGATGCGCTTGAACGCGCGGCTGAACGAGGCCTCGGAGTCGTAACCCAGCCGGTCCGCCGCGACCGCGACGCGCATGCCCTCGTGCGCGATCCAGCGGCGGGCCTGGAACATCTTGACCTTGGCCACGTACTTGGCCGGGCTCTCGCCGACCGTCTTCGTGAACGCCTCGGCGAAGCGGGAGCGCGACGCGCCCATCAGGCCGGCCAGCTCGGGCACGCTCCAGTCGCGCTCGGGCTCGTTGTGGATCGCGGCGATGACCTTGCCGATGCCCGGGCACTGCACCGCGGCGATCCAGCCGCTGGCGTCGTTGCAGGCGCATTCCACCCACGCGCGGATGATGCTGGCCGCCAGCACGTCGGCCAGCCGCGACAGGATGCCGCAGGCGCCGATGCGGTCCAGCGCCACCTCTCGCTCCATCGCCTCCAGCAGCGTCGGCACCGTCGGGTCGCGGCGCGCCAGATCGTTGGCCCGCATCGCGTCCGGCATCATCGCCAGCAAGGGGTGCAGCGGGTCCAGGTTGAAGCGCATCGCGCCGCAGAACATGACGTCGGGCGACTCCTCCGCCGGAGCGGTCTCCGCGGGCGCATCGGCGCCCGCCGCCGTCATGGCGCCTGCCATCGCCACGGCTTCGGCGCCGACGAGGTAGATGTCCTCCGCCACCGTGCGACGCGCGATCGCGTCGATCTCGACCGCAGGCAGGTCCGGCGCGCTCGCCAGCACATGCGCGCTGCCGCGCGGCAGCAGGACCGCATCGCCGGCATCGAGCCGGACCCAATCGCTGCCCGGCGTCTTCAGCCACGCGGTGCCGCGCGCCAGGAAGTGGAAGCGCGCCTCCTTGCGCGCCGGGAAGGCGATGGCCCAGGGCGCACGCATCAGGCAGCGGCCGTACTCGACGCCTTCCAGCCGCAGCCCCAGCAGGATCTGCGTCAGCAGGTCCGCAGGCTTCAGCGGTGTCGGCGGCAAGGGCTCCGTGGGCGCCCTGGAGGAATCGTCAAGCATTTCGGCTATTCCGGCATGGAAACGCCTGGATCCTACCCATAAGCTGAAGGCCATACCCACTGTCCCCTCTTCTCCGCCGTGTCTCCCTCCCGCACCGCCCCTCCGGCCGCCCCCCTTGTCGCTGGCGCCACCTCCCCCACCGCCACCTCCCCCACTGCCACCTCCCCCACTGCCTCTTCCCCCGCGGCGGAGGAACCCGCCCACTGGGCGGCGATCGCGTCGCTCACGGTGGGGGTCTTCGGTCTCGTGACGGCGGAGTTCCTGCCCGCGAGCCTGCTCACCGCGATGGCCGCCGACCTGAACATCAGCGCCGGCGCCGCCGGCCAGACGGTCACGGCGACCGCGCTGGTCGGCGCCGTCGCCGCGCCGTCCGTCCCGCTGCTGACGAAACGCTTCGACCGGCGCCTCGTCCTCATCGCGCTGACGCTGCTGCTGGTGCTGTCCAACGTCATGGCGGTCACCGCCTCCAGCCTGGGCGTGCTGCTCGCGGCGCGCGTCATCCTGGGTGTCGCGCTGGGCGGCTTCTGGTCCATGGCCGCGGCGCTGGCGATGCGACTCGTGCCCATGCACCTGTTCGCGCGCGCGATGTCGGTCATCCTGGCCGGCGTCTCGGTCGCGACCGTCTGCGCCGCGCCCATCGGCGCCTGGATGGGCGAGATGTGGGGCTGGCGCAGCGCCTTCGTCGCGGCGGGCGTGCTCAGCCTCGTCACGCTGGCGGCGCAACTCCTGACCCTGCCCAGGCTGCCGCCCAAGGACAACCCCAACCTGCGCGTCCTCGGCGAACTGCTCACCCGCCCCGGCGTGCGCGTCGCGCTGCTGGCGGTGCTGCTCGTCATCTCCGGTCACTTCGCCGGCTTCACCTACATCCGGCCGCTGATGGAAAACATCACCCACCTGCCGGTCTCGATGATCTCGGCGGTGCTGCTCGGCTACGGCATCGGCGGCTTCTTCGGCAACCTCGTCGGCGGCTTCCTGGCCGAGCGCAGCGAGCGCCGCGCCATCGTCGCGGGCGGATCGCTCATCGTCGTCCTTGCGGCCGCGCTGCTGATGGCGGGCAGCTCGGCCTGGGTCACCGCGGTCGCGGTCGTGCTGTGGGGCTTCGCCTTCGGCGCCTTCCCGGTCGGCTTCCAGACCTGGATCGTGCGCGCCGCGCCGGACCAGGCCGAGGGCGCGGGCGGGCTGCTCGTCGCCGCCTTCCAGATCGCCATCGCCAGCGGCGCCATCGGCGGCGGCATGCTGGTCGACCACATCGGCGCGCTCGGCGGACCGGCCTTCGCCGCGGCGGCGATCACGCTGGGCACACTGCTCACGCTGCGTCACGGACCGCGCGTCGCCAAGGTCTGAGACGTCAGGGCTGCCGTACCGCCACCGCCGCTGGCCCTCCCCCCCGCCTCCTCCCGCAGTGCCGGAGAGGGAGTCCGACCGAGCGGACGGGTGTTACCCGAGCCGGAATCGTGCCACCGACGCGACGAGCGCCTGCGCCTGCTGACGCAGGCTCTCCGCGGCGGCGGCGGATTCCTCGACCAGCGCGGCGTTCTGCTGCGTCACCTGGTCCATCTGGTTGACCGCCTCGCCGACCTGGTTCACGCCCTGCGACTGCTCGCGCGTCGCGCTGCTGATCTCGCCCACGACATCGGTCACCCGACCGATCGCCGCCACGATCTCCGACATCGTGGCGCCGGCCTGCTCCACCTGCCCCGTGCCCTGCTCCACGCGTTCGACGCTCGCGGCGATCAGCAGCTTGATCTCCCGGGCGGCCTCCGCGCTGCGCCCCGCCAGCGCGCGGACCTCCGACGCCACCACCGCGAAGCCCTTGCCGTGCTCGCCCGCCCGCGCCGCCTCGACGGCCGCATTCAAGGCGAGGATGTTGGTCTGGAACGCGATCCCGTCGATGGTCCCGATGATGTCGGCGATGCGCCGGCTGCTCTCCTCGATGCCGCGCATGGTCTCGACGAACTGCGTCACCACCGCGCCGCCGCGCTGCGCCACCTCGCTGGCGGAACGCGCCAGCCGGTCCGCCTGCTGCGCGTTCTCCGAGGTCTGCAGCACCGTCTCCCCGAGCTCGGTCATCGTCGCTGCGGTCTCTTCCAGCGCGCTGGCCTGCTCCTCGGTGCGCTGGCTCAGGTCGTGGTTGCCCATCGCGATCTGCCCGCTGGCGCTGGCCACCGACTCGCTGCCCTCGCGCACGCCGCCGACCACCTGCCGCAGGCTGACCTGCATCGCCTTGAGCGCCGCGATCAGGCTGCGGTCGTCGCCCGGACGCACCCGGATCTCGCCGCTGAGGTCGCCCTCCGCGACCTGCCGTACCAGCCGGGCCGCCTCCGCCGGATCGCCGCCGAGCTGGCGCCGCACGTGCGCCAGCAGCAGCAGGGCCAACCCCACGGCCACCCCCACCGACACCACCGTCAGCGAGAGGCTCCAGCCGCGCCCGGCGGCATAGCTCTTCTGGGCGTCCAGCCGCGACTGGTCGCTGCCGGCGGCGTTGTAGTCGGCGCTGCGCTCGATCGCCTTGACCCAGGTGTTGAAGCTGTTGCGCGAGTCCGCGCGGAAGAAGGCCTTCGCCTCGGCATTCGTGGCGTCGCCGCGCGAAAGATGCAGCAGCCGCTCCTGGGCCGCGAAGTAGGCGTCGCGCGCGGCGATCACCTCGGCGTAGAGCCGGCGTTCCTCGTCGTTGGTGATGTAGGGCTGATAGGCCTTCTCCGCCGCGGCCAGTTCCTGGCGGGCATTCGAGATGTTGCGCTCGATCTGGGCCATCTCCTGCCTGTCCTCGGACAGCAGATGATCCGGCTCCATCCGCCGGATCTGGTTGGCCTTGATCCGGATCGCCGCCATGTTCTGGATGCTGGGCAGCCAGTCCTCGGCGATCTCGGTCGTGCTGTCGTGCACGCGGTTCAACTGCAGCAGCCCCATGCCGCCGACCAGCGCGCACAGCGCCACCAGCGCCATGAAGGACACGGTCAACTGCGTGGACAAACGCCAACTTGCGAAGTTCATCTTGCCTCCCCCTTTGCCAAAGGAGTTGCCATGATGCGGCTTTGCAGCGGCGCTTTCCAGCGGGAGATGCCCCCTCTTCCCCTCTTTCCTCTTCCCCTCTCCCGCACCGCGGGAGAGGGAATCATCCGGCGTCAGGCGTCAGGCGTCAGGCGTCAGGCGTCAGGCCGCCACGGCCCACTCGGAGTGCACGTGCCCGGCGATCTGGATCTGGCCCTTGCCGGAGCGCTTGACCGCGTACATCGCCTCGTCGGCCGCATGCAGCAGCTCGCGGCAGCCATCGCCACCGCCGCCGATCACCGCGCCGATGCTGGCGCCGACCGAGACCTTCTCGCCGCTGTCCAGCGTGATGCGGCGCTGGATCGAGAACAGGCAGCGCTGCAGCATCTGCTCGACGTCCTCGGGCCGGGTGGCGCCGGAGAGCAGGATCGCGAACTCGTCGCCGCCCAGGCGCGCCACCACGTCGTTGCTGCGCACCAGGGCCTGCAGGCGCTGCGCGACCTCGGTCAGCACTTCGTCGCCGGCCTCGTGACCGTGCTGGTCGTTGATCGCCTTGAAGCCGTCCAGGTCCAGGTAGCAGACCGCGAAACCGCGGCCGGTGCGGCGCGCGCCGTTGATGGTGTCGCCGACCTTCTCCTCGAACAGCCGCCGGTTCGGCAGCCCGGTCAGCACATCACGCAGCGCCAGGTGCTGCGCCTGTTCCTCGCTGCGCTTCAGGCTGTCGATGTCCACCAGCATCCACATCGATTCGCTCTCCGACAGCACCGTGCCGTGCAGGTCGACCCAGAACTCGGTGCCGTCCAGCCGACGCATGCGCAGCTGCGCGTGGAAGCGGCCGCCGGAGCGCATGGTCGCCAGGCTGGCCTCGCGGATGCGGGCGTGCTCCTGAGGGCTGAGGAACAGCGTCTGCGCCGGCGTGCCGACCATGCCGCCGGGCACGGCGCCGAACATGCGTTCCATCGCCGGATTGCCCCACAGCGCGTGGCTGTCGCGGATGCGGACCATGCCGATCAGGTCGTTGCGCAGCATCGCGTCCTGCTCGCGGGCCAGCTGCTGCAGCGCGTCCTTGGCGCGGCGCTCGCGGCGGTGGATGCGGTGGATCAGCGCCGAGGCGGCCGCCACGGCCAGGGCCACCAGCGCCGCCAGCAGCGACTGCTGCACGACCTGGGTGCGCCAGCCCGCCAGGAAGTAGTTGCTGCTCATGCCGGTGAACAGCGTCATCGAATACCCCGGCACCTTCCGGAAGGCGGTGATGCGCTCGACGCGGTCGATCGCCGTCGGCGTGATGTAGACGCCGCGCTCGCGGTTCTGCGCCAGCGAGCGCAGCGCGTGCTCGGACAGCGACTTCGTGCCGAATCCCTTGGTGGAGGCCGGCTCGCTGGCGGAGTAGCGCGCCACGAGGTTCATGCCCTCCGACCGCAGCGACACCGCCCCCGAGGGGCCCAGCGCGACGCCGCTGAAGCGGTCCACGAAGTGCTGGGCGGTGACCACGGCGTAGACGATGCCGTCGAAGTTGCCGTCGTGGTCGATCAGGCGGCGCGCCAGGATGATGCACCAGTGGTTCTGAGCGCGGCTGTTCATCGGTTCGGAGATGACCATCGCGTCGGTGTTGCGCGCCTGTGCGAAGTAGGCGCGGTCGCCGACGTTGAAAGGACGCTCGCCGGGCATCAGGCCCGTCGTCACGGTGCCGTGGATGTCGGCCACGCGCAGCGCGACGATCTGCGGCAGCAGGCCGCGCTGTTCCTCGATCAGGCGCGCGACCATCGCGCTCTGGTCGGCGGATCGGGGAGCGCTGCGGAACCGCAGCGCGATCGTGGCCAGCGCGTTGTCGGTGTTGCGCAGCTCGGCGCCGACCTCGACGGCGATGTTCTGCGCCAGGTTCTCGACCACGTCGCGGGCCCGGTCGGTCTCCGTCTGGCGATGGTTCCACAGGCTGAGCGCGGTCATCGCGGCCAGCGCGACGACCACCAGCAGGTTGCCGATCATGAGCCAGGAAGCCATGGGACCGCGCGGCACCCACGACAGGGTCGGCCGCGTGAACGGCAGCCGGGGCAGTGTCATCAGGTGCTTCATGGCGGGTACTCCCAGGTCGGTGGAAACGATCGTGCCGGTCTGTGGGTGCCGGTTCGTGGATCGGACGCTCAGCCGTTGACGACGGCGCGGGGACCAGCGATCAACGGCACATTCAACGGGGCGTTCAGCGGCACGTTCGCGGCTTCGCGCTGGCACAGCTCGTGCAGGTCGGCGAGCAGCTGCTCGAAGTCGAAGGCCTTGTCGTAGAAGGCGTCGGCGCCGCTGCGGCGGCACGGCGCGGCATGGGTGGCGGCGTCTTCGGCGCTGAGCACGAAGACGCGGCCCGCGTAGTCCTGGCCGCGCAGGCGGGACAGCACCGACAGGCCGGTGCCCTGCGCCAGGTTCAGATCGAGCAGCACGACGTCGGGCGTGGTGGCCATGACGGCGTCGACGGCCTCGTCCTCGCCGGAGGCCTGCGCGACGACCGTGATGCCGCCGATCTTCTGGGCGCGACGGACCAGGAGCTGACGGACGGGAACGTTGTCTTCGATGACGGCGATGTTCATGGACGTCATGGTCGCCGCCGGGGGGCGCCGCCGCCATCCAGCGGCTGCCACTCGCGATGAACGCCGCCTGCCGTTGCTGCTGTAGGGGCTTGACCTACAGCGGCGTGCACGCCGGGAAACCCGACACCGCCGACGCGGCGGGTCGTGACTTCCTCCGCGCTCCTGGCATAGTCGGCGCCTCATGCCCCACAGAGTCGCTCAGCGACCACCCGACCCTCGGGACCTGGAGACAAGACATGACCCTGGCCTTCCCGACGCAGCGCGGTTCGGTCCGCCACTGGCGTGCGCGCAGCCGTGCGCGCTGCCGCGAGTTGATCGTGGCCCTGGCCGCCGGCACGGCGCTCGGCGCCTTCGCGCAGATGGCCCCGCAGCCCAGCCCTCAGACCACCACACTCGGCACGCGCGGCACGCTCGCCGCGCCCAATCCGGCCGTCACCGCCAATGCCGGCGCCACCTGGCCATCCACGGGCTACACGCGAGGTCCCGACCATCCCCGCGCGGTCACGCTGCCGCTGCAGTTCATCCGGCTGTCGTCGGGCAAGCAGCTGGCGGTGCTGGTGTCCATGCCGGCGGACTTCCTGGGCTTCCCGAAGTCCGGGCGGTATCCGGTGGTGTTGACGCAGACGGCCTACCGGATCGACGTCGGCCAGTTCCTCGGCGTGTTCACGCCGGCCGGCGGCAACACGCTGCTGATCGGCGGACTCGACCAGTTCATGGTGCGCCGCGGCTACGTCACGGTCGCCATCGACGCCCACGGCACCGGCATGAGCGGCGGCGTCACGCAGCTGATCGGCCCCGACGAGCAGCAGGCCTACCGCGAGGCCGTCGACTGGGTGACGCGTCAGTCCTTCTTCAACGGCAGCATCGGCGTGGCGGGGACGTCCTATCTCGGCATCAGCTCGCTGCTGACGGCGGGGCAGCAGCATCCGGCGATCAAAGCCGCGTTCGCGACGGTGCCCATGGGCGACGCCTACCGCGGCGTCGCGGCGACGGGCGGCCTGTTCAACGCGCAGTTCCTCAGCACCTGGCTGCCGCTGACGCAGTCGCTGAGCGTGGCCAACGCACCGGAGCTGCTGCTCAATCCCTGGTTCGCGAGCCAGATCAACGCTGCCACCGGCGATCACGTCGCGGCGATAGACACCTGGTACGCACCGACCTTCGACGGCTTCGTCGGCAACGCGAGCGGCATCGCGACAGACGACGGCTCGTTCTGGGCGGGCCGTTCGCCGGTCGAGAGCGCCGGCCGGATCCGCGTGCCGACCTTCATCGTCGGCGCGTCGCTGGACATCTTCCAGCGCGACCAGCCGCTGCTGTACGAGCAGCTCAAGCGCAACGTGACCGCCAAGCTCGCGATCCTGCCGGGCTCGCACCTGCAGTCGGTGCAGGGCGGCATTGCCGGCTTCGGCGGCGCGCCGTCGTACGGACCGCCGAGCACGACCTCGCTGCTGCTGCAGTGGTTCGACCAGTACCTGAAGGGACGCGCGGCCGGAGCCGACACGCTGCCGACGGTGACGCAATTCGTCGACGGCTACGGCAGCGGCGGCACGCCGCGCTTCGCGACGGCGAGCGACTGGCCGCATCCGAGGATGGCGCCGCAACGCTGGTACCTGCAGCCGGACGGCAGTCTGACCTCACGCATCCCGGCCACCGAGGCCGGCAGGACGATCTCGGAGCCGCCCGCGCCGACGGCCACGCGCGGCACGGTGCTGGGCACGATCTTCACGGCGGGCGTGCAGATCCGCGATCACAGCGACTGCTCGGCGAGCCAGGTGCAATGGACGCTCGGTCTGGCGGGGCTGCTGCCCAAGCCGTGCTACTCGGACAGCGCGCGCGTGGAATCGCTGCAGGGCGCGGCCGTTTACGAGACCGCGCCGCTGGCGCAGGACCTCTACCTGAACGGACCGATCCAGGCGGACCTGTGGATCTCGGCCTCGCGCCCGCAGGCGGCGCTGTCGGTGCGCATCGACGACGTGGATCCGTCCACCGGCGCGGTGAAGCCGCTGACGCACGGCCTGATGTCCGCGGCGCACCGCGCGGTGGACACGAGCCGCTCGCGCTTCGTCAACGGCACGATGATCCAGCCCTGGCATCCGTTCACGGCGGGCGCGGCGCTGCCGGTGGTGGCCAACGAGCCGATGCTGGTGCCGGTGGAGGTCTTCCCGGTCGCGGCGCTGGTCCGCGCGGGGCACCGGCTGCGCATCGCGGTCAGCGCGAGCAACCAGGCGCAGGGCATCTGGCCCACGCCGCTGCAGCAGCAGGCCAACGGCAACGTGACGACGATCCACGCCGGCCCGCTGCGGCCGTCGAGCCTCGTGCTGCCCGTCGTGCCTGCGGGGGAGCTCAACTGAGCCCTCCGCGGAGGGTGTTGTCGTGAGACCAGCGGGGCAGGCAACGCCTGACCCCGCGAACACCCATCCCATCAATCTGCATTCGTCGAGGGAATGACCTACTCACAGGTGTATCCCCCATCGAAGCGCTCTTCCGAGGGAGTGATTGCATCGCGCCGTCTGCCGAAACTGCTGGTCATTGGCGATGACTTCGCAGATCGAAAAGATGAGCGAGATGAGTGCCGTGTTGAAGGAATCGGAAACGCACGCCGATGACGAGTTGCAGAAGCCGGTCGATCAAAAAGTGATGAACGAACAGATCAAGGGCGTTCGCGAGACCTTCGCGACCTGCGCACACACCGACACCTGAACGTGTCATTGCATCCCCTATGCTTGCGCCGTCCGGCCGCCGTTCCGCAGCCGGACTGACCAGCTCATGGACGGTTTTATGCGCCACAGTTCTTCCCTTGCTTCCCGCCTTTCCTTCGTGTCCACCGCCGCTGCGATCGCCGCGCTGATGGGCGCCGCTGCGCTGCCGGCGCATGCCGACAGCATCCTGACCTCCGCCTCCAGCGCCGGCTCGGTCTCTTCGCGTCAGCTGTCCGACTCGATCGGCCAGTCCAGCGACAGCTCCAGCAAGGACCGCAAGGTCGCCGAGGGCGAGTACAAGGTCCTCGCCGTCGAGGACGCCGCCGGCCGCGCCGACACGCAGCGCCTGCGCCTCCAGCCGGTCCGCGCCGAAGGCGGCACCGAGTTCTTCCTCTACGTGCCCAAGCAGGCCGTCGCCGGCCAGCCGCTGCGCGTCGGTGACCACGTGCTGGCGCAGAAGCGCGACTACGGCTACGAGTTCGCCCGTGCCGAGAACAAGCAGGCCTTCCTGCTCGCGCTGCACGACGACTGGCACCGTGAGCTCGAATCGCATCCGGTGACCTTGTGATGCCGAGGGGGCCCCGCACGCGGGCCCTGGTCGCGATGGCGGCGCTCACCGCCGCATCGACGGCAGCATCGACCGCCCAGGCCGCGACCTTCTGCGATCGCGGCGGCGAAGTCAGCGCCACCGAGCAGGACCGCCAGCTCCAGGTCGTTGCGATCGCCCGGCGGGCGTTGGAAGCCAGCGGCGCCTCGGCCGCGCTGGTCTCGCGCTCCGGCACGGACCTGAGTCGCTTCCACCTGCAGTACTCCCACAGCGGCATCGCGCTGAAGGACAGCCGCAACAGTCCGTGGTCGGTGCGGCAGCTCTATTACGCCTGCGACGAATCCCAGGCGAAGCTCTACGACCAGGGTCTCGCCGGCTTCCTGCTGAGCGCCGGTCGCACCGAGCCCATCCGGCTCTCCATCGTCCTGCTGCCCGAGCGCGAAGGGGCCCGGCTCGCCGCCAGCGCGCTCGACAACCGGCGCGCGCTCGCGCTGCTGTCGCCACGCTACAGCGCCAGCGCCTACGCCTTCAGCACGCGGTATCAGAACTGCAACCAGTGGGTAGCGGAGCTGATGGGCTTTGCGTGGGCGCCGCGCGATGAGCACGCCGCGGCGGCCGCGCCGGTCCAGAGCGTCCTCCCCGTCGACGGCGTCCCTGTCGAGGGCGACATCCCGACGCGCGGGCAGGCACAGCGCTGGTTGAAGGACCTGGGTTACGACCCCGCGCCGGTCGCCGTGCCGTCGCATGCCGTCATGTTCGCGGCCCAGTTCGTGCCGCTGATCCACAGCGACGATCACCCCATCGACGACCTCTACGCCATGCGCCTGAGGGTCTCGACGCCGGCGGCGCTGGAAACCTTCGCGCACCGGCTCGTGCCGGACGCGCAACGCGTCGAGTTCTGCGCCTCCGGCTCGACGATCATCGTCCGCCGGGGTTGGACGCCGCTTCCTGCCGACTGCCGCGCCTCCGCAGGCGACGAGGTGCTGCCGCTGGCAGGCGCGGTGTAAGACCTGTTTCAGGGGACCTGCGCCCCTCAGGGTCATCATCAAACCTTCATCCAGTGGGCCCTACGCTTGGGACACCAACCGAAGGAGACACCCGATGACACTGCTTCGCACTGCCGTCCTCGCCACCGTGGCCGCCGCCTCGCTGGTCACGGCCGCCTGCGCCCACGGTGGCCAACAGCCGCCGCGCGCCAAGGAACCGCTCCTGATCGCGCATCGCGGCGCCAGCGGCTACGTCCCGGAACACACGCTTGCCGCCTACTGGCTGGCGATAGAGCAAGGCGCCGACTATGTCGAGCCCGACCTCGTGCTGACCAAGGACGGCGTCCTGGTCGCGCGCCACGAGAACGCCATCGCCATCCTGAATCCCGACGGCTCGGTGCGCGAGGCGACGACCGACGTCGCCGAGCGGCCCGAGTTCGCGTCCCGCAAGGCGACGAAGTCCATCGACGGCGTGGCGATCACCGGCTGGTTCACCGAGGACTTCACGCTGGCCGAGCTCAAGACGCTGCGCGCCCGCGAGCGCATCCCGCAGATCCGCCCGGCCAACACGCGCTTCAACGACATGTTCGAGGTGCCGACCTTCGAGGAGGTGCTGCAGCTGGTGGCGCAGGCCAACGAGCGTCGCAAGGAAGAAGCCGGGAAGGCCGGCAAGGACGGCCGCGGCCACGGTCATCACGGCGCCAGGGTCAAGCCGATCGGCGTGTATCCGGAAACCAAGCACCCGACCTACTTCGCCGGCATCGGCAAGCCGCTGGAGGAACCGCTGGTGCGCACGCTCAACAAGTACGGCTACCGCAGCCCGGACTCGGCGGTCTTCATCCAGTCCTTCGAGGTCGGCAACCTGCGCAAGCTGAACCGCATGACGCGCGTGCCGCTGGTGCAGCTGATCAACGGATCGGGCCAGCCTTACGACTTCACGGCGAGCGGCGATCCCCGCACCTATGCGGACCTCGTCAAGCCCGCGGGTCTCGCCGAGATCTCCAGCTATGCGCAGGGCATCGGCGCCAACACCAGCCTGATGATCCCGCTGGTCGCCGGCCGCCTGGGCACGCCCACCACGCTGGTGAAGGACGCGCACGCCGCCGGTCTCATCGTCCACGGCTGGACCTTCCGCGCGGAGAACGCCTTCCTGCCCGACGACTTCGACAGCAGCGCCGATCCGACGGCGATCGGCAACCTCGCCGGCCAGATCGAGGCTTTCCTCAAGCTCGGCATGGACGGCCTGTTCAGCGACCAGTCCTTCCTGGCGAGGAAGGCGATCGACGCCTACGGGAAGCAGTAGGCCGGACGTCGGGAGGCAGGGCGGCGCGGGGCCGTCGGAGAGGGGTCATGGCACTTCGCTAGACTCCCCCTATCCGACTGGAGTGTCCCGCCATGCCTGCCCCCGCGCCCCTGCTGCTGTCCCCGCCCGAGCTGAAGGGCGTCGACCAGGTCGTCGCCGATCCCCTGCGCTTCAAGGCCAGGCTCGCCATCGGCGAAGCGGCCTACACCTCGCTGCGCATGATCAACCGCGGCCGCGAGGTGTGGGACGTGCTCGGCGCCGCGGGCGCCGGCGCGGCGGTGGCCAAGACGGGCATGGTGGCGTCGCTGCTCGGCGCGTCGGCCACGCCCATCGGCTGGGTCGCCTTCGCCGCGCTCGCCTCCGGCGGCGCCTGCTACGGCATGTACCGGCTGCTCAGCTCCACCAAGGGCGAGCGCGTCATCGAGATCCCCAAGTACCTCAACACGCCGCTGGACACGCTGGGCCTGGCGCTGTTCGACCTGATCGCGCCGCTGTCGCTGCGCCTGGCCGCCGTCGACGGCGCCGTCGAACCCGCCGAACGCCAGTACCTCATCGACCACCTGATCGCCGACTGGGGCTTGAACCGCGCCTTCGTCGAGCAGTCCGTCGCCGCCGTCGAGGCGCGTCTGGGCGGCAGCGAGCTGGAGGCCATGGCCATCGAAGGCGCCGGCTTCCTCCATCTGAACCCCGACTGCAACCATGCCGCGATCGCCAAGGACCTCGGCGTGTTCATGCGCGGCATGCTCGAAGCGGGCGGCCCGCTGACGCCGGAGGAGACCGCGTCGCTGGACACCGTCGTGCGCCTGCTCGCGACCGCGCCGCCGGGCGAGTTGTCCAAGCGCTGGAACCAGACCGTGACGCTCGCCGGCGCCGCCGCCGGACAGGTCGCGGGACAGGTGCGCACGGTGCTGGTCGACACCGCCGACTGGACGCAGCAGCGCCTGCCGAGCGCCGACCAGGTCCGCGTCACGACGGCCACCGCCGCCACCCAGGCCTGGGACGCCGCGCGCAAGACGGCGGACTGGACGCAGCAGCAGCTGCCCTCCGCCGAGCAGGTCCGCAGCACCACGGCCGACGCGGCCAACCAGGCGGTGGATGTCGCCAAGAAGGGGCTCAACTGGGCCAAGGACCTGACCATCCGCGTGGTCGACACGACCGGCGTCGACAAGCTGCTGAAGCGGGACGAGCCGCCGACGAAGCATTGAGCGTCGCGTCCGCGGCGTTGCGCTCCAGGCACCCCGTTCAAGGCACCCGTTCAAGGCATCGCGCTCACGGCATGGCGTAATCGCGCTGCGTGACCAGATCGATCCCGCAGCTGATCGTCCCCACCCAGTCGATGAACTGCCCGACGGCGTCGCCGACCAGCGGCGCGCCGTGTTGCGGCACGATCATGCGGATCGGCAGCGGCCGCACCATCTCCGCCCACAGCTTGAGCACCTTGCCGCTGACCATGTAGCGCCGGTGGAAGGCCGTCATCGACGCGATGTGCGGCGCCAGCGCCGTGATCGGCTGCGTGGGATCGACGCCGATCGACACGCCCAGGTCGCCGGAGAACAGGATCCCGCTGGTCGCGTCCCAGAACTGGAAGTTGCCCTCCGAGTGCATGAAATGCGCAGGCAGCGCGATGAGTTCGCTCGCGCCGACGGCGATGCGCAGGCCGCGGTCCGGGATGCCGATCACGCGGCCCGCCGTTTTCCCCGGCTTGCAGAAGTGCGGGACGAAGCGTTCCCAGATCGTCGAGATGTAGACCGGGGCCGCCGTCGCCGTCATCCACCGGTCCAGCGACGCGATGATGTCCGGGTCCGCATGCGAGGCCAGGATCGCCGACAGCCGGTGCGGCGGAAAGCAGCTCGTCATCCCGAGGTACAGGTCGTTGTAGGCCAGGTTGCCGCCCGGATCGATCACCGCGCCGGTGCTGCCGTCGACGATCAGGAACTGGTTGGCCTGCACCCCGTCCCCGTGCCCGAAGTCGCTGAACATCAGGCAGCGATGCCCGCCGCGGTTGAAGAGTTCCATTGGCATGTCCGCCTCCCCGATCGCTGTGGATCGTTGTGAAAGGCGGCGACGATAGGCGGCGCGTCCGCCGCCGCGCGCGATGCGTGCACAGACGCCGCGCAACCTTGACCGATCGCAAGTCTTGCCCCCTCTCCCGCACTGCGGGAGAGGGGCTCAGGCAGGGCCAGCGGCCGTGGCAGTACGGAGGCCCGGCCGCTCAATCCAAGTCGGACAGCTTCCGGTGCTGGATCAGCGTCAACCCGATCAGTCGCGACACGACGGCGGCGAGGTACATGACCCCGACGAACATCTCGATCGTCGTCATCGCACGCGCCAGCGGCTTCACGGGGATCACGTCGCCGATGCCGGTGCTCGACAGCAGCGCGAAGCTGAGGAACATCAGCTCCGTCCACGTGCGCGGCGACTGCGGATCCACCGCCGCCGCGAAGCTGCCCGGATGCAGCGACTGCACCACCACGAACACATGCGCGAATCCCCACGCCAGCAGCGTGAAGGTCGCGCCCGCGGCATAGAGCTCGTCCGTCGTCGCGTGCCAGTCGCTCATCATGTAGGAGATCAGGCTCCCGGCCGCATAGAAGTAGAACAACGCCTCCAGCGCCGACGACCACGGCAGCAGCTGCTCCATGTGCCAGAACGCCTGCAGCAGCAGGAGCGCCACCGCCGGCAGCGCGATCGTCACGCTCAGCCAGGTCAGCCCCGGCGTGCTGCGCACCATGCGCGTGGTGAAGATCAGCACCACGATCCCGAACGCACCCAGCGCCAGAGGCGCCGACCGGCTCCCTTCGAGCAGCGGGTACAGCACCAGCCCGAGCAGTTGCATGAGCAGCAGGATCGCGGACGGATGACGCCGCGTGACGACGAGGACTCGAAGGAAGCGCATCGCCGCATTCTCACCGCGTCGGCTTCGGCTGGCCCCAACGTCGCGCTTCGCCGCCTGATCGCGCCCACCCGCGATGGCCGACAGCCGGATGCGGCGTCGTCCTACGTGCGTCCGCCCGGCGAAGCGCTTCAATGAGCCACCCCGACACCGTACGGCATGCGAGGCGACGGCCGGGGCGACTCATCTCAACATCACATCGCAAATACTGGAGGACGTCATGGGTGGCATTCGACTGATCGCGGTGATCCTGATCGTCGCGGGCGTGCTGGGCCTGGTCTACGGCGGGTTCTCGTACACCAAGGAAAACACCGCCGCCAAGGTCGGCCCGATCGAGCTGAAGGTCGAGGAGACCAAGCGCGTCAACGTGCCGCTGTGGGCCGGCATCGCCGCGATCGCCGTGGGCGGCGTCGTGCTGGTGGGCGCGGGCCGGAAGTAAGCCCCCGCGGGAGACACGACGGCCTCAGCGCCGGCCGAGGTTCATCAACGCCGTGCCCGCGATGGCCATCGTGCCGCCGACGAGCAGCGACGCGTCGATGACCTCGCCCAGCCCCAGCGCTGCGAACACCACGCCGAACACCGGCACCAAGGTGATGTAGCCGGCCGCCGCGCCGGCGCCCAGCGCCTTCACGCCGTCGAAGTACCACGCGTAGGCCAGCGCCGTCGATCCGACGACGATGCCGGCCATGCACAGCCACGCGTGGCGCGGCGCGGCCAGCACGCCGGCGACGCCCGCCGTCCCGTCGACGGCCAGCGTCAGCACCAGCAGCATCAAGGCACCGATCGCCGCAGTGACGGCGGTGGTCGTCAGCGCATCGACGCCGGCCATCACCTTGCGCCCGATCAGGGTGTAGGCGACCCAGCAGCCGACACATCCCAGCAATAGCACTTCGCCGATCCCGACGCGGCCGTCGAGGACATGCCAGGGCTCGCCCTTCGTGATCACGATGGCGGCGCCGACCGCGGCCATCGCCATGCCCAGTCCGATCCGCTTGTTCAGGCGCTCGTGGAAGATCCACGCCGCCAGCAGCAGCGTGATCACCGGGTTCAGCGTGATCACCAGCGCGCCCTTGCCAGCAGGCACATGCCGCAGCCCGCTCATGAAGAAGGTCGCGTAGCCGAAGACACCGAAACTGGCGGCCAGCACCATGCCGCCCCAGCGTCTGGCGCTCCAGTCCGCCAGCGCCGCGAGCCGGCCGGTGCGCGCCAGCCACAACATCAGGATCGCGCCCGCGAAGAGGAAACGGCACGCCGCGGCCGCCAGCGGCGGCATCGTCTGGGCGAGCACGCGGCCCATGGGCCAGGAAGCACCCCAGAGCACGGCCATGCCGATGAGCCGCAGGTGAACGGAAAGCAGCGAAGGGGAAACGGCAACGGAGGTGGTCATCAATGCAGCAACAGCAGTACGGGCGGGCTCAGTGCGGTCTGATCGGTTCAGCGGGATCGGCGAGCGCCGATCAATGCGGATAGGCGAGTCGCTTCTCCATCCACTTCTGCACCCGCTCGAACGCGAAGCTCAAGACCCAGTAGATCAGCGCCGCGGCCACGTAGAGCGGGAACGGCTGGAAGGTCGTGGAGATGACCTCCTTGGTGGCGAGCATCAGCTCGGTCACGGCGATCACCGACACGAGCGACGTATCCTTGATCAGCGAGATCAGGCTGTTGGACAAACTGGGCACGGCCGCTCTCAGCGCCTGCGGGCCGACCACGAAACGCAGCGTCTGCGCACGGCTCAACCCCAGCGAGGTGCCCGCCAGCCACTGGCCCTGCGCAACCGCAGCGATCGAGCCGCGCAAGGTCTCGCTCATGTAGGCGGCAACGTTCAGCGTCAGCGTCAGCACGCCGGCCACCAGCGGGGAAAATTCGATGCCGATGCTCGGCAACCCGTAATAGACGATGAACACCTGCACCAGCAACGGCGTGCCGCGCATCGCGCTCACATAGACCGCCATCACGCGATCCAGCAGCGGCAGCTTGAGCACCCGCACCAGCGTGATCACCCCCGCCAGCGGCAGGCCGAAAATCATCGCCATCACCGCGAACAGCAGCGTGTAGCCGGTGCCCTTCAACAGCACCGGCCAAGCCAGCTCGGCCAGGGAAAGCAGGGAGTGGAAGTCCATGGAGTTCTTGGAATGGCTCGCTTCTCAGCGGAAGGCGGCATGTTGCCATCTCCTGAACTTCCGTCGCCAAGCGCGGGCTCTGGGAATTACTGCGACCGCCAAGCGCAGGCTCTGGGAATCACTGCGACCGCCAAGCGCGGGCTCTCCGCGACCCATGGGGCATCGCGTCCGCGAACCCCAAGGATCACTCCGGCCCCAGTGAGAACCAGGCGTTCGCTCAATACGCGAGCGCGCGCACCTTCCCACGGAACACTCGGTACGAGAACATCGAGTAAGCCAGGATCACCGGCAGCGTGAGGCCCGCGCCGACAAGCAGGAAACGCAGCGATTCATCTGCGGCCGCGGCATCCCAGATCGTGAGCCGGTCGATGACGACAAACGGATAGAGGCTGTAGGAAAGTCCGAAGAAGCTGAGCGTCAGGACGACGACCATCAGCGCGAACGGCGCCCAGCTCAGCTTGCCCAGGACGCGGTGCGAGTTCAACAGCCCGCGCAGCACAGCCAGCGCGAGCAGCGCCGTCAACGGCAGCGGCGCCAGCGCGATCAGGCCCGGCATGTCGAACCAGCGCGCCCGCACTGTCAGGCTCAGCCATGGCGAGGCGACGGACACGACCAGCAGTCCCGCGACAACCGCCGGCCAGGCACGCTTCGCCCACCCCACCGCGCGTCGCTGCAACCCGCCTTCCGTCTTGATCAGCAGCCAGCCCGCACCCAGCAACACATGGCAGGCCGTCAGCGCGATGGCGATGCCCGCAGCGAAGACCTGCGCCGCCGCGCCGTCCTCGAACCCGGTCACGTAGCGGCCGAGCATCCAGCCCTGCGCCAGGGAGGCCAGCGCGGATCCGCCCGCGAAGGCCGCCTCCCACCATCGCTTGTGCGCGGGATCGCCCTTGGCGCGGAAGTCGAAAGCCGCACCTCGCAGGATCAGCCCGAGCAGCATGAGCACGACCGGCACGTAGAGCGCGGTGAGCACCACGCCCTGCGCCTTCGGGAAGGCGATCAGCAGCAGGCCGACGGCCAGCACCAGCCAGGTCTCGTTGGCATCCCAGAACGGACCGATGGCCGCGACCATGCGGTCGCGATCGCCCTCCTCCGCCGCGACGGACAGCATCCCCACGCCGAGGTCGTAACCGTCCAGCACCACGTAGATCAGCAGCGAGAGCCCCATCAGGGCCATGAAGATCACCGGCAGCGCGCTCATGTGAAGCTCCTCGAGATCACGGCTGCCGAGATCGGCATCGATGGGGAGCCCACGGCCGGTTCAGCCGGTTCAGCCGGTCCGGCCGGTTCAGCCGGTTCAGCCGGTCCGGCCGAGACGCCCTTTTCCGAGTCCTTTTCAGCGCCCTTCTCCGCCATGCGCTTGACCGCGGCGACGTAGGCGATGAGGAGCGCGAGATAGACCGTCGCATAACCGGCCAGCGAGGCGGCGACCAGGGATCCCGGGTTGTTGGCGGCGACTTCCTGAGTCCGCAGCACGCCGTAGACGATGAAGGGCTGGCGGCCGATTTCAGTGACGTACCAGCCGGCCACGGTGGCGATCCAGCCGGAGAAGCTCATGAGCGACAGTCCCCACAACCACGGTCGAGGGAGCCGCCGCCAGCCCGAGCGCCGGAACAGCCACCACCCGCCCCAGGCGAAGACGAGCATCAGCAGGCCGACGCCGACCATCACGCGAAAGCCGAAGAACAGCGGCTTCACCGGCGGATGCGCGCCCTCGAATTCATTCAGTCCGCGGATCTCGCCGTCGACATCGTGCGTGAGGATCAGGCTGGCGAGCCGCGGAACGCCGATGGCGACACGGTTCTCCTTCGCCTGCTCGTCGGGCAGCGCGAAGAGCAGCAGCGGCGCGCCGCGCTCGGTGGTCCAGACGCCTTCCATCGCGGCGATCTTGGCGGGCTGATGCTTCAGTGTGTTGAGCCCGTGCAGGTCGCCGGCGACGATCTGCAGCGGAATCAGCACCGCGCCCAACGTGAGGCCGAGCCGCAGCACCCGGCGCGTGTGCGGCTGCTCGCGAGCCTTGAGCATCTGCCAGGCGCTGACGCCCGCCAGCAGGAAGGCGGCGGTGAGCCCGGAGGCGAGCAGCTTGTGGGCGAGCCGATACGGGAACGACGGGTTGAAGACGATGGCCCACCAGTCGACGGCACGACCCAGCCCAGCGCGATCGTGATCGTCGGGAAAAGGATGTGGAAGGTGATGTTGAGCGCGAACTGCAGGCGCGCGAGGATCAAGGAGTCCATGGCCGCGCAGTGTTCCGAAAGCGGCCCGCTCGCGGAAGGGACAGATCGTCCTAGGACAAGCTGCCCATGGACAGATTGCCCTAGGACGAAATGCCCCTCCCCTTACTCCCTCTCCCGCACTGCGGGAGAGGGGCTTGCGCGGGGCCTGCGGCCGTCGATCACCACCCGCCGTCGTCGCCCTCGCGGTTGGGCTCGAAGCGCGCCATCAGGAAGTCGACGAGCGCCCGCGTCTTCGCCGACAGTTGCGCGCGCGGCGGATAGATCAGGTGGATGTCCGCCGGCGGCATCGACCACTCCGCGAGCACGGGCCGCAAGCGTCCCGATCGCAGCATCGGCGCCGCTTCCCAGAACGAGCGCATCAGCACCCCGTGCCCATCGAGTCCCCACGCGAGCACGCTCTCGCCGTCGTTGGCGGCGAGCGGCCCGCGCACCTTCACCGTCTCCCTGCGCGCCCCTTGCTGGAAATGCCAGGTGCCGAAGGTTTCGTCGCTCTCGCGGATGAACAGGCAGGCGTGCCGCGCGAGTTCACGGGGCGTGGCGGGCTCCCCCGCGCGCTTCAGATAGGCGGGCGAGGCGCACAGCACGCGCCGGTTGCGTGCCAGCAGACGCGCCGTGAGCCGCGCATCGGGCGGTTCGCCGACGTGGACCTCCAGATCGATCCCCTGCTCGATCAGGTTGACCGGCCGATCCGTCAACGCCAGCTGCACCTCGACATCCGGGAACTGGCGCGCGAACTTCGACAGCGCCGGCGCCACATGCTTGCGTCCGAAGCCGAAGCTTGCCGCGACGCGCAGCAGCCCCTTGGGCGCCGCCTTGCTGCCGGCGACCGTGCGCTCCAGCGCCTCCAGCTCCTCCAGCACGCGCGCGCCGTCGACGAGGTAGGTCTCGCCCTCGGGCGTGAGGCCGATGCGGCGCGTGGTCCGCTGCAGCAGCCGCACGCCGAGCCGGCGCTCGATCGCTGCGAGCCGCTTGCTCACCGCCGGCGGCGTCACGCCGAGTTGCTGCGCCGCGGCCGCGAGGCTGCCCTGCTTCACCAGCAGCGCGAAAAAGGCCAGATCGGAGAAGCCGTCCATTGATGAACCTCCGGAACGAAAGAACTGCCGAAACGGAAATTATGTGCGCCCCATTCACTTCCAGAATCGGGACCAACGAGGAGTCTTCCCATGTCCGCTTCCCCCAGCCACGCTGCGCCAGATGCGCCAGATGCGCTCGATGCGCCAGATGCGCTCGATGCGCTCGATGCGCTTTATCCCGGCTTCCAGCACCTGAGCCTGCCCACCGCCGACGGCGTCCGCATCCACTTGACGATGGGCGGCACCGGCCCGGCATTGCTGCTGCTCCATGGCCACCCGCAGACGCGCGCGATCTGGCACAAGGTCGCGCCTGCGCTGGCGGAGCACTTCACCGTCGTCGCCGCCGACCTGCGCGGCTACGGCGACTCGTCGAAGCCGGAGGTGCCCGAAGCCCTGCACACGCTGCAGCCCGGCGCGGCGTCAACGTCAACGTCAACGTCAACGTCAACGTCAACGTCGGCGTCGGCGTCGGCGTCGGCGTCGGCGTCGAACAACCACGCCGCCTACAGCAAGCGCACGATGGCGGCCGACATGCTGAGCGTGATGCGCCAGCTCGGGCACGAACGCTTCGACGTGCTCGCGCACGATCGCGGCGGGCGCGTCGCGCATCGGCTGGCGATGGACGCGCCGGAGGCGGTGCGGCGGCTCGCCCTGCTGGACATCGCACCGACGCTGGACATGTACGAGGGCACCAGCGTCGCCTTCGCGCGCGCCTACTGGCACTGGTTCTTCCTGATCCAGCCGGCGCCGCTGCCGGAGCGCCTCATCGAGGCCGATCCCGGCGCCTACATCCGCGACGTGATGGGCCGGCGCAGCGCGGGCCTGGCGCCTTTCGACCCACGCGCGCTGGCCGAATACAAGCGCTGCCTCGCGCTGCCCGGCACCGCGCACGGCCTGTGCGAGGACTACCGCGCCAGCGCCGGCATCGACCTGGACCATGACCGCGAGGACCGCGCCGCCGGCCGCCGGCTGCGCATGCCGCTGCTCGCGCTCTGGGGCCGCGAGGGCGTCGTCCATCGCTGCTTCGAACCGCTGACCCTGTGGCGCGGTGTCGCCGACGACATGCGCGGCGAGGCCCTGCCCTGCGGCCACTACATCCCCGAGGAGGCGCCGGAGCAACTGCTCGATCGCGTGCTTCCCTTCTTCACCGCCGATGTCGTTGCCCATCAGGGCAAGGAGAGCCAGCCATGACCGCCACGCTCACGGATGTCGCCATGCCTGCGAATGCCGGAACGCCTGCAGGTGCCGCCCCGCGCACGCTCTATCGCAAGCTCGTCGACAGCCACACGGTAGCGACCCTCGACGCGCAGAACGTGCTGCTGTTCTGCGATCTGCACCTGATGAACGAGTACACCAGCCCGCAGGCCTTCACCGGCCTGCACGAGCAGGGCCGCGGCGTGCCGATGCCGGGGCAGAACGTGGCCGTGGTGAGCCACATCATCCCGACGCACCCGGTGGCACCCAAGCTGCGCGTGATCGCTGATCCCCCCTCGGCGCTGCAGGCGACCAATCTGAAGGCGAACTGCGATCGACACGGCATCCGGCTGTTCGACACGACCGACGCGCTGCAGGGCATCGAACACGTCGTGGCGCCGGAGCACGGGATGATCCGCCCCGGCATGGTCGTGATCTGCGGCGACAGCCACACGACGACCTACGGCGCGCTGGGCGCGCTGGGCTTCGGCATCGGGACCACGGAGGTGGCGCACGTGCTGGCCACGCAGACGCTGGTCTACCGGGTCGCGAAGGACATGCGCATCCGCGTCGACGGCGCGCTGCCGGTCGGCACGACGTCCAAGGACCTGATCCTCGCGATCATCGGCCGCATCGGCGCGCAGGGCGCGCGCGGCTACGTCGTCGAGTTCTGCGGCGAGGCGATCACCGCGCTGTCGGTCGAGGCCCGCTTCACGCTGTGCAACATGGCGGTGGAAGCCGGCGCGCGCGGCGCGCTGATCGCGCCAGACGAGACGGCGATCGATTACGTGCTCGCCCGCTGCCCCGACCTGGCCGGCGACTGGCGCGAGCCCGCCCTCGCCCACTGGGCGACGCTGCACAGCGACGACGATGCGGACTTCGACATCGAACATCGCTTCGAGGCCGCCGAGGTCGCGCCGCAGGTGACCTGGGGCACGAGCCCCGATCAGGTCGCGGCGATCGACGGTCCGATCCCCGATCCGGCATTGATGGACGAGGGGCCGACACGCGCGAGCGCCGAACGCGCGCTGCGCTACGCCCGTCTCGCCGGCGGCGCGGCGTTGGAAGGCACGCCGATCCAGCACGTGTTCATCGGCTCCTGCACGAACGGCCGCATCGAGGACCTGCGCGCGGCGGCGTCCGTGCTGCGCGGCCGTCACGTGGCGCCGGGCGTGCGCGCGATGGTGGTGCCGGGTTCCGGCGCCGTGCGCGCGATGGCGGAGGCGGAAGGCCTGGACCGCGTATTCCTCGACGCCGGCCTCGAATGGCGACAGCCGGGGTGCTCGATGTGCCTGGCGATGAACGACGACGTGCTCGCCGACGGCATCCGCTGCGCGTCGACGACCAACCGCAACTTCGAAGGCCGCCAGGGCCGCGGCGCGATCACGCACCTCATGAGCCCCGCGATGGCCGCCGCCGCCGCGGTGACCGGCCGACTCACCGACGTGCGCCGATTGGCTCCGGCGTCCGCATCGGCGTCCGCATCGGCATCCGCAGCGCAGGCTGCCTCTGCTCCCCAGGAGATCCCGCGATGAATCCCGTCCGCCAAGTCGAAGGCCGCACCGCGGCGCTGCGTCTCGAGAACCTCGACACCGACCAGATCATGCCCAAGCAGTTCCTGCGCGGCATCGACAAGAGCGGCCTGCGCGATGGGCTGCTCTACGACCTGCGTTTCGACGCCGACGGCCGCGAGCGCCAGGACTTCGTCCTCAACAGGCCCGAGTACGCCGGCGTGTCCGTGCTGCTCGGCGGCAACAACTTCGGCTGCGGCTCCAGCCGCGAGCACGCGGTCTGGGGTTTGCAGCAGGCGGGCATCCGCGCCGTCATCGCCCCGGGCTTCGGCGAGATCTTCTATTCGAATGCGATGGGCAACGGCCTGCTGCTGGTGGCGCTGCCGGAAGCGGACGTGCTCCGGCTGATGGTCGAGGCGGACCGTGTGCCAGGCAACGCCGTCACCATCGATGTCGAGACGCTGACGCTGCGCAGCGCGGGCGGTGTCCAGGCGCGTTTCGACATGCTGCCGCGACATCAGCGGATGCTGCTGGAAGGGCTGGACGCGATCGGGCTGTCGATGACCTACCGCGAGCAGATCGAGGCCTTCGCCAAAGCGCACTGGGAAGCGCAGCCGTGGGTGAAGGATGTGGCGAGGCTCCCGGCCTGATCACACCGGGAACGGCAGACTCCTGATCCGCTTCCCCGTCAACACCGCCATCGCATTCGCCATCGCCGGCGCGATGGGCGGGACGCCGCATTCGCCCATGCCGGTCGGCGGATCGGCCGACGGCACGACGTGCAGGTCGACCTTCGGCGCATCCACGTGGATGGGCACCCGGTAGTCGTTCCAGTTGCCCTGCTCGACCTCGCCGTTCTTCAAGGTGATCTGCGCCCCCGGCAGCGTCATGCCGACGCCCATCACCAGCGCGCCCTGCACCTGCGCCTCGATCGTGCGCGGGTTCACCGCGAGGTTGCAGTGCACCCCCGCCGTCACCTTGTGCAGCACCGGGCGGCCGTCCTTGATCGACACCTCGACCACGTAGGCGACCACCGTGTTGAAGGACTCGTGCACCGCCACGCCCCAGGCGTGGCCCTTGGCGAGCTTCGTCTTGCCGTAGCCGGACTTCTCGACCGCCAGGTCCAGCGCCGCGATGTGCCGCGCATGCTTGGCCAGCAGTTGCCGCCGGTACGCCACCGGATCGATCTTCCCCGCGCGCGCGAGCTCGTCGACCAGCGTCTCCATCACGAAAGCCGTGTGGGTGTGCCCCACCGAACGCCACCACAGCACCGGCACGTTGACCTTCGGGTGATGCACGTCCAGCGCGATCGGGAAGGGATAGGCGCTCTCGGCCACGCCCTCGGTCATGGTCGCGTCCGCGCCGTTCTTCACCATGAAGTCCGCGAACGGCGTGCCCATCGTGATCGACTGCCCGACGATCACATGCTTCCACGCGAGGACCCGGCCCTTGCCGTCATGCGCAATCTCGACACGGTGCAGGTGCGTCGGACGGTAGAAGCCGCCGCGCACGTCGTCCTCGCGCGTCCAGATCATCTTGATCGGACCGCGCTTGCCCGCCGCGTAGCGCGCCTTCGCCACCTGCGCGGCCTCGACGAGGTAGTCCGAGGTCGGCGTCGCGCGACGCCCGAATCCGCCGCCGGCGGTCATCGTGTTCAAGGTGACCTGCTCCGGCTTCAGGCCGAGCACGCCCGCCACCTGCGCCTGGTCCACCGTCTGGAACTGCGAGCCCACCCACACCGTGCAGCGGTCGCCCCGGAAGTCGATCGTGCAGTTCAGCGGCTCCATCGGCGTGTGCGCCAGGTACGGGAAGGTGTACTCCGCCGTGATGCGGCCCGGGGCAGCTTTCCCGCCCTTCGCCTCCAGCGCCGACGTGTCCGCTTTCTGCACCGACGCGCCCGGCTGCTTCGACAGCGCCCGGAACTGCTCCAGCTGCGACGCGCTGTCGACGCGCTCCAGGCCGCTCAGGTTCCAGTCGACCTTCACCAGCTCGCGCGCCTTGCGCGCGGGCCAGAAGCCGTTGGCGATGATCGCGAGACCTGTCGCCCCGCTGCTCAGCGGCACCTGGAGGATCTCCTCGACGCCGGGCACCGCGAGCGCGGCCGTCGCGTCGAAGGTCGCCACCTTCCCGCCGAAGACCGGCGGGTGGACCATCACCACCGTGCGCAGGTCCGGCAGCTTGACGTCGATGCCGAAGTCCTGGCGGCCCGTCGACTTCGCCCGAGCGTCGAGCCGGTTCACCGGTTTGCCGATCAGCTTGAACTGCGACGGGTCCTTGAGCTGCACCGTCGCGGGCACCGGCTCGGCGAATGCCGACTTCGCCAGCACGCCATAACCGAGCCGGCGACCGTCCGGCGCGATGACGCTGCCGGACTCCGTCCGCAACCGGGCGGCGGGCACGTTCAGTTGCTTCGCCGCCGCGGCGACCAGCATCGCGCGCAGGCGGGCGCCGATCTCGCGGTACTGCTGCCACGAGGCCTTCATGCTGGTGGAGCCGCCCACCATCTGGATGTGGAAGAACGGATCCTTGTAGGCCTCGCCCGCCGGCGCGAGCTCGCAGCGGACCTTGCTCCAGTCCGCATCCAGCTCCTCGGCCACCAGCATCGGCAGCGCCGTCTGCACGCCCTGGCCGAAATCGATCTTGCCGATCGTCACCGTGACGACGCCGTCGCCGTCGATCGCGACGAACGCCGACGGCTGCTGGAAGGGCTTGAGGCCTTCCGGCGCGCCGGAGGCACCGGGCGCGCCCGCGGCGGAAGCGCCGCTCCCCGCGGCCTCCTGCGCGCCGGCGCCGGTCGCGTACAACGCGAAGCCGGACGCGAGGCTCATCTTCAGGAAGACGCGGCGGCCAAGACCGCGCATCTCGCTCACCTCGCTGGTCCCGCTTGTCGCGACGCCGGCGGAACCGATGGGATCATCGATGCCCTCGGGCAACTCACCGCTCAGGTACTGGAACATGGGTCGCATGGGATGCTCCTTCAGGCCAGCGCGAGCGCGGCGTCCTTGACGGCGGCATGGATCCGCACATAGGTGCCGCAGCGGCAGAGGTTGGCGCTCATGGCGGCGTCGATGTCGGCGTCGCTGGGCTTGGGATTGGTCTTGAGCAGCGCGACGGCCGCCATGATCTGTCCGCTCTGGCAGTAGCCGCATTGCACGACGTCGTGCTTGACCCACGCGTCCTGCACGGCCAGGCCGATGCGGTCGCCGCCGATGGCCTCGATCGTGGTGATGTGCTGGCCGGCCACCGACTCGATCGGCGTGACGCAGGCGCGGCGCTGCTCGCCGTCGATGTGCACCGTGCACGCGCCGCAGACGGCGATGCCACAACCGAACTTCGTGCCCGTCATGCCCAGCGTGTCCCGCAGGACCCACAGCACCGGCGTGTCACCCGGGACGTCGACTTGTTGCGCTTGTCCGTTGAGACGGAACGACATCATGGCTGGCTCCTCGAAGCTTGCTGGGCGTTGGTGGCACCGGTGGCATTGGTGGCGGCGGTGGCGCCGGTGGCGTTGGCGACACCGGTGGCATCAGTGGCATCGGTGGCAAGCGCGCGCAGATGCTCGACCACGCCTTGCGTCGCGTCGGCCTTCGTCGTGCCGACGGACTTGCGCAGCGGTTCGGTGGCGTCGCAGGGCGCGCCGTTGCGGATCCAGGCCCGGACCTGTCCGTCGAAGCTCGCCTTGTCCAGCGGCGGCAGGCTGCGGCCGGGGCCGGGCTGCCAGCCCCAGGCGACCAGGTGGTCTGTCACCATGTGCTGCTCCAGCATCGCCAGCGAGCGGTTGCCGTTGGTCCTGGGTTCGCGGAAGACCTTGCACAGGGCCGCGCCCTGCAGGCCGACCCAGTTCATCTTCATGTTGGCGGGCGGCATGTGCCAGCCCGGCTTGCCATCGGTCTCAAGGCCCGGCGGCGCGTGCGGCAGCGGGCTGTTCTGCGTCGAATGGCAGGTCGTGCACTGCAGCGGCGCGACACCCTTGCCGTCCGCGCCGCGCTGCACCGGCGGGTAATGCAGGCGGCTGAAATCCCCCTGCAGCGGCGAATCCGGCACATGACAGTTCAGACATCGCGGATGCTTCAGCACGCGCTCCAGCTGCGCGAAGGCGGCGAGCCCGTCCTGCCGGTTCGGCGTGGCCGAGATCGGCGTCGGCGTGAAGGATCCGGGGCCGTCGGCCGCGTGGACCAGCGGCGTCGCGAGCGCCAGGCCCAGCACCGCCGCGCAGGCCATCGCGCAGGACGATGACAGCGGCGACCACAGCGGCGACCACAGCGGCGATGACAGCGGCGACGACAGCGGAATTGACCACGATGAATCCCGAGCGAAGCGAGCACCCATGTCGACCTCCTGATTGCGGCGTCACGACCCCGAGCAGTCTAGGAAGGCGCAAGGGGTCACGGCTTGCCTGATGCGACGGGAAACTTGCCCGATCCACCGGCTGCGGTGGCGGGCAAGGGCGGTTCCCGTCGGCGTCGGCGCGCGTCCCCGGTTTGCGGTCGTGACGCGGCAGTCTCGATTCAGCGTTCAGCGCGCGCGCGAGAAGTGCCGCGCCCCCGCCACGCACCCGATGACGGCGACGGTGACCGCGAGCATGACCGGGCTCACCGGTTCACGCAACAGGCCGGCGGCGAGCGCCAGGCCGAACAGCGGCTGCAGCAGCTGCAGCTGCCCGACGGCCGCGATGCCGCCCTGCGCGAGGCCGCGGTACCAGAACACGAAGCCGATCAGCATGCTGAACACGGACACGTAACCCAGGCCCACCCACGCCGGCGCGCCGATGCCGGCGACGCTGACCGGCAGGCGCCACAGCGCGAGCGCGAACATCGCCGGCAGCGACAGCACGAGCGCCCAGCAGATCACCTGCCAGCCGCCAAGCGTGCGCGAGAGCTTCGCGCCCTCCGCGTAGCCGAGTCCGCAGACGAGGATGGCCGCGAGCATCAGCAGGTCACCGGCCGGCGAGGCGGTCAGCCCCTGCGCCGCCGCGAAGCCGATGACCAGCAGGCTGCCGAGGACGGAGAAGATCCAGAACACGGGCCGCGGCCGCTCGCCGCCGCGCAGCACGCCGAAGGCGGCGGTCGACAGCGGCAGCAGCGCGATGAAGACCACCGAATGCGCCGAGGTCACGTGCTGCAGCGCCAGGGCCGTCAGCAGCGGGAAGCCGATGACGACGCCGACCGCGACGAGGGCCAGCGGCACGGCCTGCGCGGGCGTCGGTCGCTTCGCGCGCAGCAGCCACAGCGCCGACAACGCGAGCACGCCCGCGATGGTGGCGCGCGCGGCCGTGAGGAAGACCGGATCGAAATCCGCCACCGCGACGCGCGTCGCCGGCAGCGAGCCGCTGAAGATCAGCATGCCGGCGAATCCGTTCAGCCAGCCTCGCGATGCGGTGTCCATGTCCTCGGTGCCTCGATGGGGAGCGGGGACGCAGCGTAGGCGAGCGCATCAATACAATCAAGAAATTGTCATGGATACAGGCGCAAGGCATGGCTCAGCCCAGGTACAAGGCGGTGGTGGACCGCCTGGCGGCGGAGATCCGGACCGGCGTGCTCCCGCCCGGCGCGCGGTTGCCGACGCACCGGGAACTCGCGGGGCGCGAAGGCTTCGCGCTGGTGACGGCGACACGGGTCTACGCGGAGCTGCAGGCGATGGGCCTGATCAGCGGCGAGACCGGCCGCGGCACCTTCGTCAAGGAGACGGCGCTCGCGACGGGCCAGGGCGTCGACCTGGACGCGGTGGCGGCGGACATGGTCGACCTCAGCTTCAACTACCCCTCGCTGCCCGGTCAGACCGAACTGCTGCGCGGCGCGCTGCGCCAGCTGGCCGGCGCGGGCGACCTGGAGGCGCTGCTGCGCTACCAGCCGCACGGCGGCCGTCCGGCCGACCGCGCCGCGATCGCCCGTCATCTGGCGCGACGCGGACTGGCGGTCGAGGGCGAGCGGGTGCTGCTCGTCGACGGCGCGCAGCACGGGCTGGCGGTGACGCTGATGGCGCTGCTGGAGCCGGGCGACGTCGTCGCGGTCGACGCGCTGACCTATCCCGGATTCCGGTTGATCGCGGACATGCAGCGGCTGGAGCTCGCGCCCGTGCCGTCCGCCGGCGCGGGACCGGACCTCGACGCTCTGGAGGCGCTATGCAGACGCCGTCGCGTGAAGGCGATCTACACGATGCCGACGCTCAACAACCCGCTGGGCTGGGTGATGGCTGCGACGCGGCGTCGCGAGCTGGTGGCGCTGGCGCGGCGGCACGACCTGCTGATCGTCGAGGACGGCGCGTACGCCTACCTCGCCGAGGACCCGCCGCCGCCGCTGGCCATGCTGGCACCGGAGCGCACCGTCTACGTCTCCGGCTTTTCCAAGAGCGTCGCGGCGGGACTGCGGGTGGGTTTCGCGGTGGCGCCGGCGGACCGGGTCCATGCGCTGGAGCGGGCCATCCGGGCGACGACCTGGAACACGCCGGGCGTGATGACGGCCATCACCGCCGGGTGGCTGGAGGACGGCACGGTGTCGCGGCTCGAAACGCAGAAGCGCGAGGACGCGAAGCGTCGGCAGCGGCTCGTCGTCGAGCGGCTGGGCGCCATGAAGCGCGTCGGGCATCCGTCGTCCTACTTCGTGTGGTTGCCGCTGGGCGAGGAGGTCCGCGCCGACCAGGTCGCGATGGCGCTGCAGCGGGAGCGGGTGTCGGTCTCGACGGCCGAGCCCTTCGCCGTCACGAAGCAGGTGCCGCACGCGATCCGGCTGGCGCTGGGATCGGTGGACATCGCGCGGCTGCGCGTCGCGCTCGATCGCGTCAGGGAAGCGATCGAGGCGCGGAGCTTCTGAGCTCGGACTGCCGGTAGACCAGGACCTTCAGCGCCCGTTCCTCCGACACATCGGCGAAGCTGTCGGGATTGGCGACGCGCTCGATGAATTCGAGGTCGGGCGCTTCCGCGGCAAGCGTCTCGCGCAGGAAATCGGTGCCGAGCTTGGGCGTGTTCAGGCACACGAGCGCGTGGCCGCCGGGCGCGAGCAGGTCGGGCAGCTTTCGCGCGAGCCGCGCGTAGTCCTTGGTCGCGACGAAACTGCCCTTCTGGTAGCTCGGCGGATCGAGCACGACGAGGTCGTAGGGCGCGCCGCGGCGGATCTTGCCCCACGAGTTGAAGATGTCGTGCGCGTGGAACGCGGCATGGTCCTGCACGCCGTTGAGCTGGTGGTTGCGCCGCCCGGTCGCGAGCGGGCCGCGCGCCATGTCGTAGTTCTCGACGGTGCCGGCGCCCGCGTGCCGCGCCACGACCGAGAACGCGCAGGTGTAGGCGAAGAGGTTGAGCACCGAGCCACCGGGATGCGCCTGCGCCCAGCGCCGCACCCATCGACGGCCCTCGGCCATGTCGAGGAAGAAGCCGTGGTTCTGCCCGTGCGGCAGGTTGACGTGGAAGCGCACGCCGTCTTCCTCGACGACGTGCTCGTCGGGCAGCGTGCCGGCCATGAGGCGGTTGGCGGGCCGGTTCTCGTCGCGATGCTGGAAGAGCCAGTTCAAGGGCTCGCCCGGCGCGATCACGGCCCAGCGCGCGGCCAGCGCGTCGCCGATGCGGGTGAGTTCCTCCTCCGTGACCGGCGCGAAGCTGGTCAGCAGGAAGACCGGCGGATAGGCGTCCAGCGCCCACTGCTCGCAGCCGGGAAACCGGCCGCCGCGGCCGTGGAAGAGGCGGCCGGCGTCGGTCGGCCGCGTGAGGGAGGCGATGGCGTCGAGGAGCGCTTGCATGAAGAGGCTCGGAAAGGGGGCGTCAGTGTAGACAGCCAGCGGCACCCCTCCGGAGGGATGGGCCGTCCGCCAGAGACTGGGTACAGTCCCACCGTCCAAAATAACAGACGATGCCAGGGAGGGCGCCATGACATGTCGGGCGCAGAAGAACGTGCGGCGGCTTCGCTTCGAACGCCGCCTGCGGATGACGGTGATCGCCGTCGCGCTGACCGTGCCGGCCATCGCCGCGCAGGCGCAGCAGGTCTACAAATGGGTGGATGCGAACGGCCGCGTCCAGTATTCGGAGCGCAAGCCCAGCGACGCCGCCACCCGCTCGACCGAGATCAAGCCCCCACCGCCGCCGCAACCGGTGCCTGCGCCCGTGCCCGTGTACCGGCCGCAACCGGACGCCTCCGGGCAGACGGTCGCCCCTCCCGCCCCACGGCGTGAGTCTTCCGTGCCGCTGTCGTTGTCGGCAGGTCTCAACCGCGAAAGCGACGCCTATCGATGCGCCTTGGCCAAGGACGTCCTCAGCGGCGCGGTCCAGCACGCGAATGGGGCCCCGACCGACGCGCACGACCGCCAGGTGGCGCAGAACGATCTCCGCTTGTATTGCAAGTGACCACGTGGCCGCACGATCGGACATGAAAACCGGCCCCCCCCCACAGCGATATCCGTTGACGAAGCTTTACCGGCGCCGCATCAACGGCATCACATGCCGCGGCGATGCTTCAGGCTCCACTTCAGCGGAGTTCACATGAAAGCCATCCTGACCGCCATGGCCGGCGCCGTGGTCGCGACCCTGGCCCTCACCACCCTGCCCGCGCAGGCGCAGAACGGCAAGGCCGCCCAGAAACTCGAGGACCGGTTCGCCGCCGCGGACAAGGACCACGACGGCAAGCTGACCAAGGCCGAAGCCGAGGCCGGCATGCCCCGCCTGGCCAAGCACTTCGACGAGGTCGACACGCAGAAGACCGGCTCGGTCACGCTCGACCAGGTCAAGCAGTACGCGGCCGCCCAGATGAAGGACCGCAAGAAGTAATCCGGAAAACTGGCAACGACTGGCCCCATCGCGGCGCCCCGCTCTCACCGGCGTGGGCGCCGCGCCACATCCGGCGCCGGATCTTCCCTCCCGACCAGGCGATTGGCTCCCCGATCGTCATCAGCCGTTTTGGGTGATCCGACAGCAGCCCTCCCGCCACCCCTCCCTCGTCGAGGTGGGCGCTCGCGGTGCGCGACCACTCCTCTGAGGACCAGGACAGCATGGAGGGGGGTGTCGCCCACACATCCGCGTCATCGACGACGCGGTGAACCTTTCCGAAGCATGTCTCCGGAAGGAAATCAATCCTCTTTCGGAGCCCCCTCCCCGCCGACATCCGCGGCGTCCGGAACCGCCGAAGAATCCGATCCGTTGCCGCCACCGCGGCGTCATGGACGGAATCGCATCAGATGTTTCGGGCAGCGGTCAGGGAGTCTCAGCAGGCCACATGGATGGGCAGCATCCGCGTCGCGCAACGGCCGGAGGCCGGCATCGTCGCGGCGATCGCGGTGGTGCTGGCGATCGCGCTGATCGCCTTCGCGCTGATCGGACAGGTCTCGCGCAAGGCCCGCGTGCCGGGCCTGCTGATGCCGGTCGGCGGCCTGCTGCAGGTGGCCGCGCCCCTGGCGGGACAGGTCGAGGAGCTGCTCGTCGAGGAAGGCGACGCGGTGCGCCGCGGACAGCCCCTGGCGCGCGTGCGCAGCGAGCGCCTGGTCGACGGCGGCGACATGACGGCGCTCACCCTGCGCGCGGTCGAGGTCAGGCGCGACAGTCTGGCCACGGAGCGCCGGCTGCAGCAGCGCCAGGCGGATGAGCGTCGCGAGACCCTCGTCGGACGCCTGCGCAGCCTGCGCGTCGAGACGGATCAGGCCGCCGGGGAACTGGACCTGATCCGCCAGCGTGTCGACCTCGCGCAGCGCAGCCGCAAGCGTTACGCGGCGCTGGCGGCGAGCGGCTACCTGTCCGAGGTCCAGATCCAGCAGAAGGACGAGGACCTGCTCGACCTGCGTGCGCGCGAGCACGGCGCGCAGCGGGCGATCGAGTCGCTCACGCGCGAGACGCGGACGCTGACTGCGGAGCTCGCCTCGATTCCGACAAGCCTGGCGACGGCGATGACGCAGCTCGACCGCGTCGTGGCGCAGCTGGAGCAGGAACGTGCCGAACTGCAGGCTCGCGCAAGCGTCGCCCTCACCGCGCCCCGCGACGGACGCGTGAGCGCCCTGCCCCTGCGCGCCGGTCAGGCGGTCCAGGCCGGGCAGACGCTGGTGACGCTCGTGCCGACGCCGCCCCCAACGCCGGAAGCTTCGAGCACGCCGATGTCACCGATGTCGCCGATGCCGATTCGCCCTCACCCGCCGCCGCGCCTGCTCGCGCAGCTCTATGCGCCGAGCCGGACGGTGGGGTTCGTCCAGCCCGGCCAGCCGGTGTGGCTGCGCTACGCCGCCTACCCGTACCAGAAGTTCGGCATGGCCAGAGGCGAGGTCGCGCGCGTGAGCACCACGCCCATCGCGCCGCAGGACCTTCCCGCCGGGCAGGCGCAGGCGCTGGTCAGCGCGGCGCAGGCGAACGAGCCGCTCTACCGCATCGATGTGCGCCTGGATCGCGAGGACATCGCCGCCTACGGCCGGGACCTGCCGCTGCGCGCGGGCATGGCGCTCGATGCGGACGTGACGCTCGAACACCGGCGCGTCTGGGAATGGGTGCTGGAGCCCTTGCTCGCGACCGCCCGACGGGTGCGGCCGTGACGGTCCGTCCCGCGCCCCTCCTCCAGTCCGAGATCGCCGAGTGCGGACTGGCCTGCCTGGCCATGATCGCCTCGGCGCACGGCAATGCGGTGACGCTGCCCGAGCTGCGCCGGCGCTTCCCCGCCGCGCTGAAGGGCATGCAGCTGCGCGACCTCATCGAGGTCGCCGCCGGCCTGGGTTTCTCCGGCCGGCCGTTGAAGCTGGACCTCGCGCTGCTCGGCAAGCTGTCGCTGCCCTGCATCCTGCACTGGGACCTGCGCCATTTCGTCGTGCTCACGAAGGTCCGCGGACGCGCCGTCACCGTGCTCGATCCGGCGGTCGGCGAGCGGCGCCTCACGCTCGCCGAGGTTTCCGCCCACTTCACCGGCGTCGCGCTCGAACTGACGCCGAATGCGGCGTTCCAGCCGGCCGCCGCCGCGCCGCGCGTGTCGCTCTCCGCGCTCACCGGCAAGGTGCTCGGCCTGCGTCGCTCGCTGCTGCAGATCGTGCTGGTCGCGGGGGTGCTGGAGCTCTTCGCGATCGTCGCGCCGCTGTGCAACCAGCTCATCGTCGACGACGTGCTCACTTCCGGCGACCGCGACCTGCTGAAGGTACTCGTCGCCGGATTCGGCCTGCTGCTGGCGACGCAGACGGCGCTGGGCGTCGCACGCTCCTGGCTGCTGATCCTGCTCACGCAGACGCTGTCGCTGCAATGGCGTGCCAACGCCTTCGCCCATCTGCTCCGGCTGCCCGTGGCCTTCTTCGAGCGCCGCCATCTGGGCGACATCACCTCGCGCTTCGGCGCGGTCGAAGCGATCCAGAAGACGCTGACCAGCGCCGCGATCGAGGCCGTCCTCGACGGACTGATGGCCGCGGCGGCCCTGGTCATGATGCTGGTCTACGCCTGGCCGCTGGCGCTGGTGGTGCTGGGCGCGGTCGCGTCGTACGGGCTGCTGCGCTGGGTCGCCTACCGGCCGCTGAAGGAGGCCTCCGCCGAACGCCTGGTCGTCGCGGCGCGGGAGCACTCGCACTTCCTCGAGACCTTGCGCGCGATGACGCCGCTGAAGCTGTTCGGCCGCGAGCACGAGCGCCGCGCGCAGTGGCAGAACCTGATCGTCGAGGTGCAGAACCGGGACGTCCGCACGGCCAGGCTGGCGATGGCGACGGGCGCCGCCAACACCTTCCTGTTCGGGGTGGAGAACCTGCTGGTGCTGTTCCTCGGCGCGGGGCTGATCCTGGACGGCCAGCAGGCGGGCGCCGTGACGATGACGGTCGGCATGCTGTTCGCGTTCCTGAGCTACAAGATGCAGTTCACCGGACGCGTCTCGGCGCTGATCGACTACGCCGTCGAGTGGCGCATGCTGGGCCTGCATGCCGAGCGCCTGGCCGACATCGCCCTGGAGCCGCCCGAGCCGGACGAGGCGCCGGCCAGCGACCTCGCGCACCTCGACGCCAGCCTGGCGCTGTGCGACGTCAGCTTCCGCTACGGCCCGCACGAGCCGTGGATCCTCCGCCACGTGAATCTGGAGGTGCCGGCCGGCCAGAGCGTGGCGATCACCGGGCCCAGCGGCGCGGGCAAGACGACGCTGCTGAAGGTGATGCTGGGGCTGCTGGAGCCCGTCGAGGGCGAGGTCCGCTACGGCGGGGTGCCGCTGCGGCAGCTGGGGCTGAAGAACGTGCGCGGCCGCATCGGCACGGTGATGCAGGAGGATGTGCTGCTGACGGGGTCGCTGGCGGAGAACATCGCGTTCTTCGACGCGCGGCCGGATCCGGAGCGGGTGCGGCTCTGCGCCGCGATGGCGCAGGTCCATGCGGACATCGCGGGCATGCCGATGGGATATGAGACGCTGGTGGGCGATCTCGGCAGCGGGCTGTCGGGCGGGCAGAAGCAGCGCGTGCTGCTGGCGAGGGCGCTGTACCGCGGGCCGCGCATCCTCGCGCTGGACGAAGCGACCAGCCACCTGGACATCGCGTGCGAGCGCGCGGTCGCGGCGAATCTCGCGGATCTGCCGCTGACGCGGCTGATGATCGCGCACCGGCCGGACACGATCGCCGGCGCGCAGCGCGTGGTGGTGCTGGAGCGCGGCGTCCTGCGCGAGGGCGCACCGCTCCCCCCTTCGATGGCCCCCCTCGACGCCCTCTCGCGGGGGAGTGTCAGCGAGGACTCGTCGACCTAGAGTTGATCGCACCCCACAACCTGAACCTCAACCTGAAAGGCTGATGATGTTTGAAGAGCTGACGACGCAGGAAATCGCGCTGGTGAGCGGCGGCGACCGCTGGGCTGGCACGTCGGACGGACGCGCGCCCTGCCTGGCGACGCCCGCGCTCGAGACGGGAACGACGGGCGCGACCGGTTCGCCGGGAGCGATCGGCGGATCGCAAGGCGATGGCGGGCTGGCTGGCGCGATGGCCATGGTGAAGACGCAGAACAAGAGCCGCTGATCGTGTCCCTGAGGCCCGGACGTCTGCGAGAGGCTTGCAGACGTCCAAGAGAAAAGGGCCGGCGCGAGGGCATCGCGCCGGCCCGTTCGATCGCTGATCTTTCGTCGATCGATGGCGGATCAGTTGCGGATCACTTGTTGTCGATCGGCTTGCTGACGTCGCGTTCGAACCACTTGGTGGAGATCTTGGCGTAGGTACCGTCGGCCTGCAGGTCGGCGAGGGCCTTGTCGATCGCGGCCTGGAACTTGGGGCTGCCCTTGCGGAACGGGATGGCGTTGGTGGCGGGTTTGCCGATGGCGGCGCCGGCCTTGACGGGCAGCTTGGTCTTGTCCTTGAGGTAGGGGATCAGCAGCGAGTCGTTGAGGGCGGCGTCGATGCGGCCGGTGGCGAGGTCCTGGAGGTACTCGGTGGCGCCGGGATAGGTGCGCACTTCGGCGCCGTCCCAGGACTTGGCGAGTTCGGCGAAGTTGGAGCCCTGGCCGACGCCGATCTTCTTGCCCTTGAGGTCCGCGGCGGTGTTGAGCGGGCGGGTCTCGTTGGCGCGGATGATCAGTTGCGGGTACGAGGTGACGTACGGAGCGCTGAAGTCGAAGGTCTTGCGGCGCTCGTCGGTGGCGGCGACCTGGTTGACGATGACGTCGTACTTGCCGGCCTGGAGGCCGGCGAGGATGCCGCTCCACTCGGTGGTGGTGAATTCTGGCTTGACGCCGAGCTTGGCGGCGAGGGCCTTGGCGATGTCGACGTCGAAGCCGTCGAGCTGGCCCTTGGCGTCCTTGAAGTTGAACGGCGGGTAGGTGCCCTCGACGGCGACGCGCAGCGTGCCGCGGGACTTCACGTCGTCGAGCAGATCGGCGGCGTGGGCCGCCAGCGAAGCGCCGGCGAGCAGCGCGGCTGCGATCAGGGAAGTGCGGAGTGCTTTCATGGGGCCCCTCGTTGTTCGTAGGAAGGGCTCATGTTGCCACCAGTCGACCCCGTCATCGGGCATATGGATATGCCGCGCAAGACATGAGGGACAGGGGCTGCGGCCGGCGGCCTGCGGGCCACGACCAACTGGCGACGGGCAGTGGATGGCGGTGGAGGCGTCGGCGGTCAGAACGCGTGCCGCACCCCCAGCGCGAAGACGGTGGGTTTCTCCCCGGCGCCGACGCCCAACGGATTGATGGCGAAGTCGTAGGCGGCGCGGGCCTGGTTGTCGATGCGCGAGACATAGGCGTAGAAGCCGGTGCGCCTGGACAGGGTGTAGTCCGCGCCCAGCGTCCACTGCCGCGAGCCGGTGTCGTCGCCGGCCGAGACGAAGCCGACGCGCGTGCCTGCGGGGCCCTTGCCCTCGCCGGCGTGGGTGAAGCTGGCGCGCAGGCTGGTCGCGCCGAGCTGCCAGGTCGCGGCGACGAAGACGCTGTCGCGCGTCAACGCGCCGATCGGCGTCTCGTAGCGCAGGCGCTCCACGGCGGTGGCGAGTCGCCCCGGCCCGAAGCGGTAGGCGGCGCCGAGCTTGGTGGCGGAGTCCGTGAGCTTCGGACCCTGGTAATCGCGGTGCTGCTCGTGGGCGAGCGCGAGATTCCAGGGGCCTTGGTCCCAGGTGACGGAGGCGGATAGCAGTTGCGGCTTCGCGCCGTTCGGGCCGACCTCGCCGTCGTTGAAGGCGTAGGCGATGCGGCCGGTGAGGCCGCTGAGCCAGGATTGGCTGCTCCAGGCGGGCGTCCAGTACTGGACGATGTTCTGCTGCCGCCGGTCGAAGGATGCGGTGTTGGTGAGGTGGTTGGTGGTGGGTGCGGAGCCGTTGGCCATCAACGCCATGTAGCCGGCGGTGGTCGGGTACCAGGGGTCGAGGGTGTTGGTGGCCAGGAGGTAAGGCGTGCCCCAGTGGCCGGCGAACACCAGGCCGTACGGGGTCTGCAAGCCGACACGCGTATCGCGGTTGGCGAGGGACGGACCGACGCCGGTGTCGAGGGCGAGCGAGCCCTCGATCTGGAACAGCGCCTGGACGCCGTCGCCCAGGTCTTCGGCGCCGCGGAAGCCGATGACGGAGCGGTTGTTGGACTCGCGGTTGACGGCGCGGTCGCGCGGGGCGTGGCTGGCGTCGGCGTGCTCGAGCGAGACGTTGAGGCGGCCGTAGACCGTGACGGTGGATTGGGCGTGGGCGGTGGTGGTCGCGATGAGCGCGAGGCCGCCGAACAGGAATGAGGAGAGAGGACGGGACTGCATCGGTGCGGGCGAGGTGGCGTCACAGCGATGTTGGCGCGAGCCGGCCGATTGCGACTCTCTCCTTTGGGGCGGGATTCAACAATTCAAAGCAATGCGGATGACGCCACGATCGTTGCATGGCTGTCGTTCAAGGCGTAGCAGGCTTTCCGTCGCTCCGCACGCCGATGACCGAGCTCGAAGGCGATCGTGAGAAAGATGAGCGCCAGACCGATGGCTGGCTTCATGGGCGCGAATTCCTCAGGGCTGAGCAACGGCGAGACCATCAGGGTGCGCCCCTTCAACAGGTCGATCGTCACGTTCATCGCCAGATGCAGTGCGGTCGTGCAGAACACCGAGCGGGTGCGCCAAAAGACGACACCGAACAACAAGGCGCCGGGGATGACCAGGACGGCGTCCTTGAGCGGGTGCATCACCGTGAATATCGCGGCCGCCCCCACGAGCCCTGCCACTTCGTTGCCGAAGAGCCTGCTGATCAAGGTCTGCAGCAAGGCGCGATGAAAAAGTTCTTCGAAAAGAACGCCCAACAACATCGCCGTGAGCGTGACCGTCCAGATCTGCGGATGGACCCTCGGATTGATGGGATGGAATCCATTCGATCGGATGGCCTCGAAGTCGACTAAGAGCGCCGCGACAGCAATTGACACAACGGCTCCCGCGACCAAGCCGATCATCATCCGAGCTCGAACTTGAAACAGCGTCTTCATCGGATGGCCGCGATGGATGAACGCGAGCATCCAAAGTGAGATGACCATCGACAAACACATCGTCGACAGGTTCCGGATCGCCCAATTCAATGGCGTCGCGCCGGGTCCAGATTGAATCGGGAACGCTCCTTCCACGAACTTCGCCGCGACGCCAATCGCTGCCACCGCGAACAGCAGAAGAACGAATTCGACCAACCGCCTTGCGCCGCGATTCAAAGCGTCAGCGGGATATTTAATATTTTTCATTGAGACAAATTCGAATAAATAACCAGCCATCCTATCCCGATCAAATCCAATCCATAAATAGCATTCATTAACTAGCATCGACAAGTTATTTTCAATCGACGCCACCATGGATATGGTTAGCCTGTTGACGCCAAGGGTCATTTCGCGCCGAGCGAATCTGCGAGAAACAATAGGATGGAATATGCAGGTGCTCACGGAAGCGGAAATTGACATGGTCTCCGGCGGAGACAGTTGGGCGGGCACGCCCGAGGGCCGAGCTGCATGGGAACCCTCGCCGGATCGTTGGCTGGGGTGCATGATGAGTCCTGATACTGTCAAGGCTTCCCAGGCCAACGCGGTCATTGCGGCAATGATTTGCGGGGGAAAGCAGTTGCAGCAATATGCAAGCGAGAACTGGTAAACACCTGATCCAATAACCAGAGGGGTGATTCAAACCCGCGTAGGTAACCACTCACAGGGCGCTTCGGCGCCCTTTTTTCATTCCGCGTGCGAGCCTCAACGCTTCCTTCACCAAGTGTTCAACCATCGCGGGTAGCCTCGTCCGCCAAAGCCGGGCACACCGGCGACCAAGAAAGCGATCGTGGCCATGCAGCGCGTCGAGGGAGTGGGAGTCGGAGTGGGACCGGGAGTAGGACTGGAAGTGGGGCTGGGAGTGAGCCGCCGGGCGATGGTGCTGGCGCCGCTCCTCGGGCTGGCGGTGAATGCCGTGGCAGCGCCGGGGTCGCTGAACGCACCGAGCGCGGCGAGCGCGGCCGGCGCCTCGAATGCGACGGCGGGATCGACGGTCCCGCTCGCGCTGCCGGAGGGGATCAACTTCGCGAAGATCAAGCCGGTGCTGGAGCTCATCGGCCGCAACGCGGCGCTCGCGTGGGACTACCAGTTGGTGCCGGTGCCGCGCCTGCTGGCGATGGTGGAGAACGGCTGGACGCTGGGGTTCGGGGCCGGGAGGTCGTCGAGCCGGTCGTCGCGGCTGCTGTTCTCGGAGGACGTCTTCGTCAGCGGCGTGTGGCCGATCGCGCGCAGCGAGGTCGATCGGGAGCTGCGCGCGGTGGACGACCTCAAGGACCTGCGGGTGTGCCTGGTGCGGGGGCTGGACTACGGCCGCGCGCTGGAGCAGGCGAAGGGGGCCCTCTACGCGGCGGAGTACGTGTCCGGGGATTTGCGGACGAGGATCCGGCAGCTCATGGCGGGCCGGTGCGACGTGCTGCTGGCGAATCACGTCAATGCCGATGTGCGCGTGCTGAGGCAGGGCATCGCGGACGCGGGCGGCAACCTGGATCGGCTGAAGGTCGGGCCGTCGCCGCTGGGCACGCTGGCCGAGCGCTTCGTGACGGCGAGGGGGAGCAGCCTGGCGGCGCTGATGCCGGTGCTCGATCAGGCGGTGAGGGGCACGCGCCGCGAGATCGGGCAGTTGCTGGCGGCGGAGGAGTGAGGGCCGGCGCGATGCGGCGATGATGGGTGGGCGGCGGTGGCCGCCCGACCAACAACCGAGGGACGCCATGCCGGTTTTCACCCCTGCGCAGTTCGTGACCGAGATCCAACCCGTCGACGGCTCTGCGGAGCCCAATCAAACCCAGTGGCTCAGCGAGGCAGGCGGCCTCACGCAGTTCGGCGCCTTCATTGAAGTGCTGCAGCCGGGGTCCCGCTCCTCCATCAAGCATTGGCACAGCGCCGAGGACGAACTGGTCTACGTGCTGGCCGGCGAGATCACCGTGATCGAGGGCGCGACCGAGACGCTGCTGCGTGCGGGGGATGCGGCGACCTTCCAGGCGGGGACGGCGGTGGGACATTGCCTCGAGAACCGGAGCAGCGCGCCCACGCGATGCCTGGTCGTCGGCACCCGGGCCGCGGTCGACCGGATCACCTATCCCGACCACGATCGCGTGTGCCTGAGAGATCGCTCGCTGCCGGATGACCTCTGGACGGACGGTGCCGGCCGGCCGGCGGACAGCCCGTATTGAGGGTCTGGCGGAAGGACCGCCTCCCCTGCTCCGCCGCCGTCAGAGATCGCCAAGACCTCGGAGAGGCCGATGACCTCGAGGATCGGCGAGCGATACTGGACGGACGTCTTCAGGGAGAGAGCCGACATGGCCAGAACGAAGAAGGGATCCTCGGGAGAGGGTCTGTTGGGATTTTTCGCGTTGCTGCCGTGGTGGGTGTGCGCGGCGCTCGCGGTCGTCGCGTACTTCGGGCTGCATGCCTTGGCAGAACAGCCGCCGGTGAAGCCGCAAGCGGGGCCTCCGGGATCGCAGTTCCATGCGCTCGCCATCGATGCCATGGTGCGAGGCGGGGCCACCGCCTTGCAGTACGTGCTGCCGCTCGTGCTTCTGGCTGCCGCGGTCATGTCGGCGTTTCAGCGGCATGCGAGGAAGAAGTTGCTGGAGGCGTCGGCGCAAGGTCAGGATGCCGCCGCGATCAATGGCATGACCTGGCACCAGTTCGAGCTTCTGATCGGTGAAGCGTTCCGGCAGAAGGGATTCACCATCGTCGAAATCGGCGGTAGCGGCCCCGATGGTGGCGTCGACCTCGTCTTGCGCAAGCCCTCGACCAATGGGAACGAGACGTTCCTCGTGCAGTGCAAGCAGTGGAAAGCCTACAAGGTTGGCGTGAACGTGGTGCGGGAGCTCTACGGGGTGATGGCTGCGCGCGGAGCGGCAGGTGGGTTTGTGGTGACGTCGGGTCGGTTCACGAAAGAAGCCGGCGCGTTCGCGGAGGGGCGAAACATGCGGCTCATTGATGGGCCAAAGTTGACCGCGCTGCTCGCGGCGACGTCGGCGCCTCAACCCACTGCGCAGCAGTCGGCGGCGGACGTCACGATGGTGGTCTGTCCGGTTTGCGCGCAGCCGATGGTGCTGCGCAGGGCTAAACGAGGCCCAAATGCGGGAGAGGCGTTTTACGGGTGTTCGACGTATCCGGTGTGCAAGGGGACGAGGTCGGCCTGAGGTCCGGGGGTCACTTCAGCTCCGTGCAGATGCCGTAGCTGTTGATTTCCGGATGGGGTCCGGGTTCGTCCTTGAGGTCGCACACCAGGCGGATCGTCCGGTCGCCGAGTTCGCCCAGGTCTTCGTAGTTGTGCTTGCTGTGCCCCCAGCCCTTGATGGTCTTGCCCTGGTGGACGAAGCGGATGTTCTGCTGGATGACCGGCTCGTGCGGCAGCAGGTTGGCGGTGATGGACCGGCCCGTGATCGCGGGGAACTGGTAGCGGCCGTTGGCGTCGGTGTGAGTCACGGCGGTGGCTTCCTTGTCGCCCCAGTGCCAGAAGTAGTACTGCTGGACCTCGACGCCTTCCACCGGCTGGCCCTCCAGCAGAACGATGCCCTCCGTGGCGGAGAACAGGGTGAAGGGCTTGAAGAAGGCCATGGCGGTTCCGAGCGTGAAGAGTCCGAGGGCGAGCACGGCCAGCCAGAGGGCGATGCGTTTCATGAGGTGGGTCCTTGAGGGCGATGTCGACAGGCTGCGCAAGGCGCCTCAGAGCAGGATGGACTTTCCTGCGCATGTCGGAAGATGGAGGCCGACCAAAGGGTCAGGTCTTCACATGAGCGAAGGAAGCCGACCTGCCACTTTAAGTCGAGCCGGGAAGCTAAAAGTCACTTGCTCGGCCATCGGATGAGGCGCCGCGTCCAGCACCCCATCGCTGCTGTACGCGAAGTCGCCGTTCCAGGTCGCGGCGGCGATCAGCTTCGCGCGCGACTTCAGACGGGCGCTCGCGGAGGGATGGTGGACACGGGCCTCATGGTTGGCCTTGTGCGGCGGCGCCAGCCTGACGGGCGAGCATATTGAGGCGCGCCGCGTGGGCGTCAAAGGTCGACAGCAAGGCCTCGTTGAAGAATTCCAGGCGACGATCCGGAGGTTTGCCGAGCCGGAAACGCGCGGCGTTGTCGTCGAGGAACTTCAGCAGCGCGAGGACCTCCGCATGCTGCGCCTGCTCGGTGGCGACGTACGCGGCCACCCCGTGGCGCACTGGGTCGGTGATGTCGCGCATCATCGCGGTGGTCAGGCCGTAGCGCCTCGACGTCGACACGACGATGCCCTCCAACTGGAGGTCGGCCCGGCCCAGGATCAGATTGATCTCGCGTTCCAGGGTCTCTCGCGATTGTGCGGCCCCAGCGATGCGCGTGCGCGCGGTGGCGCGCCGGTCGGCGGTGGCGAGATTCTCGGGGAGCAGCATCGTCGCCAGGCTGAGTTCGACGTTGCTCAAGCGATGGCGCGCCATGACCGCGTTGAGTTGCTGGCGCAACTGGACCCGAACCAGCATCACGGGCTCGAGCGCGCCGGTGTGGGCGGCCTTGACCTGCGCCTCGGTGGGGGTCTCGCCGCGATTCAAGGCATCGACGATCGGGACGATGTTGGCCCGCGCCTGATCGACCTCGTGCATGCCCAGCCGCACGACGATGGACTGGGTGAGCACGATGCCGGCGAAGGCAATGGCGGCGGTGAGGGCCGCGATGCCGCGGCGGCGCAGCCCGAAGAGCCGCAGGACGCCGTAGAGGAGCAGCGACCACAAAATGGCCTGACCGGTGAACCCGCCGATCAGGTCGATGCCCAGGCGCTTCTCGAGGTCGCGGACCAGCCAGTTGCCGATGAGCACGCTGGCGATGACGAGGACCCACACGATGAAGAGGGTGCGCTCGCGATGGGGGTCGACTGGCGCGGAAGCGGAGGTGAGATCGGGGGGAGCGGGGTCGGCGGAGTTCGGGGACATTCAATACCTCATCGGCTCGCTGGAGAAGGCCGACTGATCGGCCACCCTGGCGACGGTGTAGAGCACGGCACCGGCGTAAACGAACTCAGGCAACGCATCGAGGACGTCGTGACTTCGGAAATGCTTGAGATCGTTAAGCCCCAGGCGACTCATCAGTCCGAGGGCTCTCATTTCCGCCTGGATCTTCGACGAGAGCTCGGAAGACTCCACGACCTTGAATTCTTCCGAGGAGTTCTTGTCGAGTGCAGCCGCAAGCCGCTGATTCCCGCTCTCGAACACCTCTCGAAGCCTGCGCTGTGCTTCGCAGAACTTCTCGACCCGGTCGATCGATTCAAGCAGAAGCTTTCGTCCCGAATCGCTGTCCAGGCGCGAATCCAGATCGCTGTAGATCCGGAGGAACGCGCTCGAAGACAGCAAGGCCTGCTCAGGCAAATGACCGCTGCGCGCTGCCGGACCGAATGTCAATCGCGCACGCACGCCAGCGAACCATCCGAGTTCTTCGGTCGGTTGAGCGTGCTTGCAGTCGTCGCTCAGTTCACGGAGTTTGCGTCTCACTCCGGCATATCGCATGAGGATGTGTTCCTCATGGTGGAAGGAAAGCTCCGGCGCCAGGGCCTCGAAGACCTGTTCGCTCATCTCGTGGAAGAGGTGCCTGCTGTGACGAGGGGGTTTCGGCGCGGCGACATCGTCGACCAGGTAACACAAACTTTTCAGGACCTCGTCGGCGCTGTCCTTGATTTCCTGCTTAGCCTCCTTGGTGGCATCACGCACCTCGGAGAGGAGGTCGCTGTACCTCTGGAAATGGACAGCCGCGGAGTTCCTTCGTTCTCTCGCGATGGAGATCACTGCGGCCTCTCGCTGCACCCGCTCGGTCCGCATCGCAACCTTCAGCGACCACAGCGAGACGATGACGGTCGCAACGCCGCCGACAGCGGTGATCAGTTCGATTTCAGTCATTGATACCCCCGCGACGATTTAACCGTCATCGGCAGCGGCGCAGACGCGACGGAAGGACAGACTGGGCGGCGCAAAGCCGCAGTGGGGGTGTGCCGTGCACGACGCCCTGTTGAGAGTTTTGAAGCACCCATCCCTCCTTGTTGAATCGCTCGATGGCTTTGTCCTCGGGTGAGGCGCGCCAGTTGTGGTTGAAGTGCGTGGCAATTGGGTTGTTTGCGACGAGGAGGAAGTGTCGGCCGCAGGAGACGGCAAGCGGCCCCAATCAGGCGGGATGGCGTGAGAAGGTTCACGTGGGATTCGCGCTGGCCGGACGGGAGATCACAGCCCTCGACGTTTGCCTGCTTGGCACCGGTGGAAGGTCGTGGCGATACTCTTTCGACTTTCAGGGAGAGAGCCGACATGGCCAGAACGAGGAAGAGATCCTCGGGAGAGGGGCTGCTGGGTCTGTTCGCTTCAGCAGGAGCGGCGGTGATGTCGGTTGTCCGACCGCGCGCGACGGGGAAGTTGCACGAGCAGTCCGCACTCGGCGATGGCGCCGCCAAGACCGATGGCATGACCTGGCACCAGTTCGAGCTGCTGATCGGCGATGCGTTCCGGCAGAAGGGGTTCACCGGGGTCGAAATCGGCGGCAGCGGCCCAGATGGTGGCGTGGACATCGTGCTGCGCAAGCCTTCAAAAACCAGGAACGAGACCTTCCTCGTCCAGTGCAAGCACTGGAAGGCCCGCAAGGTGGGTGTGGGCGCGCCAAGGGAGCTCTACGACGTGATGGCGGCGCGCGGGGCCGCGGGTGGGTTCGTGGTGACGTCGGGGGGATTCACGAAGGAGGCGCTGGCGTTCGCGGAGGGACGGAACATGCGGCTCATCGATGGGCCGAAGTTGACGGCGCTGCTGGCGACCTCCCCTGCCCCGAAGCCCTAGCCGCAGCGGTCGGCAGCGGACGTCACGATGGTGGTCTGCCCGGCTTGCTCACAGCCGATGGTGCTGAGGACGCTGAAACGAGGGCCGACGGCGGGGCAGCAGGTCTACGCGTGCTCTACGTATCCGGTGTGCAAAGGGACGAGGCCGGCTTGAGCAGTTCGTGCGGTAGCAGAATGCGACTGACTTATTTAAGTCATTTGAGCGCTACATTCCGCTCCAAAGGGAGCAAAGGAATGTCAGAGATCACACGAGCGTACTGGTGGGTCAACCACAAGCAGACCTTCCAGCAGGAGTTTGAGGGCGGCTATCTATGGAGTCCCAAGAAGTCCGCCACGGGAGCTACGAATCGGTTCTACGACAACATGCGTCGCGCCAAGCCAGGCGACTCGGTAGTCTCATATGCCGATGGCCGCATTCGTGCTTTGGGCGAGGTCACCGACACTGCCACCACAGCTCCGAAGCCCGCAACTTTTCGGACTGTTGGATCCAAATGGTCGGATTGGGGATGGCTTCTCCCGGTTCAATGGCAGCGCGTGAACGCCGAGCCACGCCCCGCTGATCATCTGGCCGAGCTCCTTCCCGTCCTTCCTGAGAAGTACTCGCCATTGAATACTTCAACTGGGAAGGGGAATCAGAACGCCTACCTGTCAGAGATCGATTCGGGCCTCATGTCTCTGGTCAAAAGCTGGACGAATGGGACGACAGACGCGGTACAGCCTTCGTGCGACAGTGCAGCTCTTCTGGAGTTGATCGAAGAGAAGGAGTGCGGCGAAATTGATCGGAACCCAGCTCTGTCGCAGTCGGAACGCGAGGCTCTTGTTCTCGCTCGGAAGGGTCAAGGGGTCTTTCGGGAACGGGTAATCGCACTACATGGGAGTTGCGTCGTCAGCGGAATAGGTGATCCGCGCCTGCTTCGCGCAAGCCATATCAAACCTTGGCGACTTTGCGAAACGTCAACAGAGCGGTTGGACCCGCAAAACGGTCTGCTTCTAGCTCCCAACTTGGATCAGATGTTTGACAGAGGACTGATTTCCTTCAACGACGACGGTTCACTAATCGTGTCAAGCACATTGGCTGATGTTGACCGTGGCGCAATGGGGCTCCATCTCGTCCAGCGCTCAAGGATCTCGCTAGCACCGCACTTGCGCTACATCGAATATCACCGTGCCAGTGTTCTGATTCCTTAGCGATAGAAGAAGCTTAGGGCTAGCACTGCCGGACAAATCTTGGAATGGGCCTTGGTCAGATTGCGATGGAAGCTACGATTTCTAAGACTCGTCGCGATCGACGGCAGCGCTCTATTGGTTTCCTAGGATCGCGCTCAGACGGCCCAACCGAAATCTCGGATTGCCAGCCCAACGGCGTGCAATGCGAATTCGGCATCGCCTTCGAGTGGCGCGCGCAGTCCCTTGGCATGCTGCTCATTGGGCTTGCCGCGTACGTGCAGCCTAGCCACGATCTGCGCAGCCTTCCCCACGCAATCCATGGCTCGCCCTTCGGTCTTCTTGGCGAGCTCGCCCAGATCCGTCGCCAGAGTCTTCGCATCCTCGTGGCCGCTTTGCACCAGCCAACGCGACAGCAACACGGTCAAAGCCGCGCGGCAGTGGTCGACGACCGAGATGCCCGACTCGCGAAAAGCCGAGTTCAGAACGCGCTCGATTGCCTCCCGCACTGCGGGCCGAAATGGCTCGTCGATCTTCGCGTAGTCGATGGCCGGAAGGATGCCGAAGGCCGAGAGCGATTTGAGCGTCACCATCACGCAGCCGTTGGCAAGGGCTTCGGTTTGCAAGATGCGCCAGCCGGAGGCCGCTCGCGAGGAGCCAAGCGCCAACGTCATGCCCTGGCCCTGTTGCGTGAGTAGGAGCAACGGGTTGCAGGCGGTGAATGTGTTCATCCTCTTGATGGCGCGGCCTTCGCGCCCAAGCTGTCGCACGAGCGGGTCTTCGTAAGGATGCGGCGACACAGCCTGCTCATTGGGCTGTCCCTGGCCAGGCTGAGGCTCATACAGCCGCCCCCGGCGCGTGCGCGTCACCGGATCAAACGAGTCCTCCCTGAAGACCCAAGCCAAGGGAGACGACCAAAGGCCGCGAGGCAGGTCGTCCCAGTCGGAATCCTTTTCGATCAGCTTCGCCTGCGCGATGCTGGGCGTTGGGATAGCCGGCATATCCGGCGCGCCGAGGCCCTCGTAAACGAGGCCGGTGTTCGTGTCGATGCCCAAATACAAGGCACTTCTCCCGTGTGTGAGGCAGCCTGCCAAGATGCAGTCCGACGCTGCGTAGGTGTCATTATCAATTTGATGAGCATGATAATATCTTTCTCATAAGGCGCGACACTTGCTTCGCGCGCGGGCCGGTGGCCCGGGAAAGGGCCCTTGGCAGAACCACTAGATGCTTCGCAGGCGCAGCGTGAACGGCTGGCGTTCTTGGAGCTGCGCGCGTTCTTCACGGGCGAACTGAGGCGCTCCGACATCGAAGCTCGCTTCGGGATCAAGCCGGCGGCCTCGTCGCGCGACCTGGCGCTGTATCGCGAGATCGCGCCGGACAACCTGGAATACGACGCTGTGGGCCGGTGCTACCGGCCGTCGTCGTCTTTCGCTCCGGTGTTCGAGTTCAACCCGGACCGCGTGCTCGCTTGGCTGCTGCAAGGCTTCGGCGATGGGCTGGACCTGAGCTTGAAGCAGGCGGCGCCTTGCGAGGGCCCAGGCCAGCTCACGCGGCCGGACATGCAAGTGCTTGGCTCCATCACGCGCAGCATGTGCGCCAAGCGCGCCACGCGGATCACCTACATGTCTCTGTCGTCGGGCTCGAAGCGCCGCGAGATCGTGCCGGTGGCTCTGGCCGACAACGGGCTGCGCTGGCATGTGCGGGCGTTCGACCGCGAGCGGGGCCGCTTCGGCGACTTCGTGCTGACGCGGATCTCCAGGGTGCAGGATATCGAGGGCGAGGCCGAGGAGCGAGAGCTCTTGGGAGCCGATGAACAGTGGGCGCGGATGGTGGAGATGGAGCTCGCGCCGCATCCCGGCATCGAGCACCCGAAGGCCATCGAAGCCGATTACGGCATGCACGACGGGGTGTTGCGAATCAAGGCGCGCGCGGCCCTGGCGGGCTATGTGCTGCGGAGATGGAACGTAGACGCGAGCCCGGACCACCGGCTGGATCATTCGATTCATCACCTGTGGCTGCGCAATCCTCAGACGCTCTATGGGGTGGAGAGCGCGGCTCTCGCTCCCGGCCAAAGGGAGGTCCTCGAATCGGCCGTCATCGGCTGAGCGGGAAACGGAAAAGATATGAAGCTTGAAGAGATCGCCAAAGGCGCGCTCGTCTCCGGCATTGAGCCGGGGAAGGTCGCCCGCATCGTGAGCGCGGACCCGCTGGGGGATAACGCCGTCACCGTCGTCTACCGTGCCGACGATGGGCGCTTGGGCGAACGCGTGCTCTTCCGCTCCAACGAGACGGAGCTCTCGATCGCC
>NZ_JARVXN010000025.1:0-43781 GCF_048957715.1 Mitsuaria sp. CC2
GAGCTTCGACGCGGACGGGGAGGGCTTCAAGCTCGCCGCCGAGGCCATCCGCATCAACTTGGCCCACCTGTTCGACCCGATGATGGCGGTGCACACCTCCAACGTCGAGCCGCTGCCGCACCAGATCACCGCTGTCTACGAATCGATGCTGCCCAGGCAGCCGCTGCGCTTCGTGCTGGCGGACGACCCTGGCGCGGGCAAGACGATCATGGCGGGCCTGCTGATCCGCGAGCTGCTCATGCGAGCCGACGCGGCGCGGATCCTGATCGTTTCACCCGGCAGCCTGGTGGAGCAGTGGCAGGACGAGCTCTACGAGAAATTCGGCCTCTCCTTCACGCTGTTCACCCGCGAGCTGGTGGACCAGAGCCGCACGGGCAACCCCTTCGAGGATCATGACCTGCTGGTGGCCCGGCTCGACCAGCTCTCGCGCAGCGAGGAGCTCCAAGAGAAGATCAAGCTCAGCCGCTTCGACCTGGTGGTGGTCGACGAAGCCCACAAGCTCTCGGCAACCTGGTTTGGCTCCAAGGTCAACGAGACCAAACGCTTCAAGCTGGGTCAGATTCTGGGTTCGGTCGCCCGCCACTTCCTGCTGATGACGGCCACGCCGCACAACGGCAAGGAAGAAGACTTCCAGCTTTTCCTCTCGCTGCTGGACTCGGACCGCTTCTACGGAAAGTTCCGTGGCGGCGCGAACAAGGTTGACGTGTCCGACCTAATGCGCCGGATGGTCAAGGAAGAGCTTTTGAAGTTCGACGGCACGCGGCTCTTTCCCGAGCGCCTGGCTTACACGGCCAACTACAAACTCTCGGATGCCGAGCGCGCCCTTTATGACGCCGTCACTTCCTACGTGAAGGAGGAGATGAACCGGGCCGATGCCCTGGAAGGCAAGCGCAAGGGCACGGTCGGCTTCGCCTTGACTGCCTTGCAGCGTCGGCTCGCGTCGAGCCCCGAGGCGATTTACCGTTCATTGAAACGCCGCCGCGAGAAGTTGCAACGCCGCATCGAGGAGGAAAAGCTTCGTCAGCGAGGCGAGCACATCGCAGCCTCCGAAATCTTCGCCGATGCGTCCGAGGACATCTGGGATTCAGAGGACGATCTGACTCCGGAAGCCTACGAAGTGTTCGAAGAGGAGGTGGTGGACCAAGCAACCGCCGCTCAAACGATCGAACAACTCGAAGCCGAAGTCTTCACGCTGGAGCAGTTGGAGAAGCGGGCCAAGTCGCTGCGCGATGGAGGCCAAGACCGCAAGTGGGAAGAGCTGCGCGAGATCCTTCAAAACACGCCCGAGATGAAGGGGCCGGATGGGCTGCAGCGCAAGCTCATCATCTTCACTGAGCATCGCGACACGCTGAACTACCTGGCCGACCGCATCCGCGGGCTGCTGGGCAAGCGCGAGGCCGTGACCATGATCCACGGCGGCGTCCACCGCGAGGAGCGCCGCAAGGTGCAGGAGCTCTTCCGCAACGACCGGGACACTCGCGTTTTGCTCGCGACCGATGCGGCCGGCGAAGGCGTGAACCTGCAAAACGCCAACCTGATGGTCAATTACGACCTGCCGTGGAACCCGAACCGCTTGGAGCAGCGCTTCGGCCGCATCCACCGCATCGGCCAGACTCAGGTTTGCCATCTTTGGAACATGGTCACAGCGGAGACCCGAGAAGGCGATGTTTTCAAGAAGCTCTTCGACAAGCTCGAAATCGAGCGCGTTGCCTTGGGCGGTCGGGTGTTCGACATCCTTGGCGAGGTCTTCGATGGCGTGAGCCTGCGTGAACTGCTGATCGAGGCCATCCGCTATGGCGAAGACCCTGCGCGCAGGCGTCATCTTCAAGAAGTCGTCGAAGGGGCGCTCGACACCGAGAAGCTCCGCGAGATCATCAACCGCAACGCTCTGGCTAACGAGGTCATGAGCGCGGGGCGGCTCTTCGCCCTCAAAGAGGAGATGGAGAAGGCCGAAGCCCGAAAGCTCCAGCCTTACTTCATCCGCTCGTTCTTCGCGCAGGCCTTCGCCCAGCTCGGCGGCGACTTGAAGCCGCGTGGATCCGGCCGCTTCGAGATCACTCATGTTCCGGCTCTCATCCGCGAGCGCGATCGACAGCTCCAAGGCCGTGAACGCCGCAGCATGACGCCCGTGGTCTCCAAATATGAGCGCGTGTGCTTCGAGAAGGGAAACATCCGCGTCGAGGACAAACCCACCGAGCCGCAAGCCAGCCTGATCCACCCCGCCCACCCGCTCATGCAGTCGGTGGTCGATATCGCGATCGAGCAGCACCGCGCCAAACTCAAACAAGGCGCCGTGCTGCTGGCCCCAAACGACGAAGGCGTCGAGCCCAAGCTCCTGCTGATGCTCGACCACTCCGTCAAGGAAGGTGGCGAGTCCGGCGCTGTGGTCTCCCGCCGCCTGCAATTCGTGACCATCGACAAGGCGGGCGTTGTCGAGAACGCCGGCTGGGCGCCTCACCTGGATCTGACCGCGCTCGACGAAACCCAGTTGAAGATGGTTGCCGACCAGGTGCAAGCCGATTGGATCAAGAAGGACTTGGAGCAGGCGGCTATGGCGCATGCCTCGGAGAAGCTCGTCCCTGAGCACTTCGAAGAGGTCCGCTTCCGCCGCGAAAGCCAGGTCGACAAGAACTTGGCTGCCATCCGCGAGCGCCTGGTGAAGGAGATCGACTACTGGTCGGACCGGCACGACAAGTTCAAGACCGACTTGGCGGCAGGCAAGGACGTGCGCCTGACCTTGGAGAACGTCCGCCGGACCATCGACGAGCTCTCGGCCCGCTTGGAGACGCGCACCAAGGAGTTGGAAGCCATGCGCAACGTCGTCTCGGCCATCCCCGTGGTGGTCGGCGGCGCATTGATCATTCCGGTGGGCCTGCTGGCCCAGCGCAACGGCGAGCCTCAGGGCCTGACTTGGACCGCGGACGCCGACGCCCGCGCGCGCGTTGAGCGCGTGGCCATGGAGGCTGTTCGCAAGGCCGAGGAGGCCATGGGGCACGAGGTCATCGATGTCTCGGCCGAAAAGTGCGGTTGGGATCTCACGGCTGTGGTGCCGGCCAAGGACGGCAGGCTGCCGCAAGCCCGCCACATCGAGGTCAAGGGCCGAGCTAAGGGGCAGTCCACCATCACCGTGACGAAGAACGAAATCTTGACCGCCTTCAATCAGGGCGACAAGTTCATCCTCTCCGTGGTTGTCGTTGATGGCGAAGCAAACGAGGAACCTCGATATGTTCGCGGCGCGTTCACCCAAGAGCCTGATTGGGCTGTCACCAGCATCAATCTTGATTTGGATTCGCTCTTCAGCCGCGCGACCACTGCCAAGGAATCGTTGTGAGCACGAAGCCTAGGGTCGCGGCCCGGCCACAAACGCTTTCGCACTGCAATCGTTGTGGCGGCGAGACGCAGCATTCCATCATCGGGACGGCAGACCGCCGACGCTCGTCGGAGAGCGATCGATATTCAGTCGACTGGGGAACCACTTGGCAGCTTCTTCAATGCTGTGGCTGCGAAGAGGCGTCGATGACACGGGTCAATTGGTGCTCGGAGGACGATCCCTGGGGGCAAAGCGACACCGATTACTTCCCTCCTCGTGTGTCACGTCAAAAGCCAGCCTGGTTGACCCAACATCCTGAGCTCAACGACTACATCCAGTTGTTCGAAGAGATCTACACCGCGCTGCACGCCGACAGCCGCAGGCTGGCCATGATGGGCGCACGCGCGGTGATCGACCTGGCAGTGGCGCGCATGCTCGGAAATGATCCTGGCAACTTCGCCGCCGGCATGAATGGGCTTGTCACGGCAAAGCGGTTGACCCAGGAGGAGCGTGAGCTGATCGACGCAGCCTTTGATGCCGGATCAGCCGCCATGCACCGGGGGCATCAGCCCGCCGTGGATGATGTGAACACTGCGATCGACATCGTGGAGCGTGTTATTCACGCCGAAGTTTTGAAGAAGAAAGCCAAGGCGCTGGCCGCTGCCACGCCCAAGCGTCCGCCTCGCGAGACAAAAACCAAAGAAAAGAAGGACGCTAAATGAACGTCATCAGGACGCCAAAGAAGCTCATCGAGGTGGCCCTGCCGCTCGATGACATCAACGCGGCATCGTCGAAAGAGAAGTCGATCCGGCACGGCCATCCCTCCACGCTCCATATGTGGTTTGCGCGGCGCCCTTTGGCGGCGGCTCGGGCGATTCTCTTTGCGCAGATGGTCAACGACCCTGGCTACGAGCGCCACTTGGGTCGCGGCGTGAACAAGGATCGGGCGAAGATCGAGCGCGAACGCCTGTTCAACATCATTCGAGACTTGGTGAAGTGGGAGAACACAGACAACCAAGAGGTGTTAAACCGAGCTCGCGAAGAGATCAAGAAGTCCTGGCGGGAGACTTGCGAGCTCAATGCCGGCTTGCCGGGGTTCGATCCGGAACGGCTGCCCGTGTTCCACGACCCGTTCGCGGGCGGCGGATCGTTGCCATTGGAAGCACAGCGCCTGGGCTTCGAGAGCTACGCCACCGACCTCAATCCGGTGCCGGTCGTCCTGAACAAAGCGATGCTCGAAATTCCGCCTCGCTTCAAAGACTGCCCTCCCGTTGGCCCGAAATCGCTGTCAGCCTTGCAAGAGCGCATTGACGAGCACTGGGAGGGCGCTCGAGGCCTGGCCGAGGATCTGCGGCGCTACGGCACTTGGGTCGGCCAGCGCGCGGCAGAGCGGTTGTCTGAGCAGTATGCGCAGATCACGCTGCCCAAGCGATTGGGCGGGGGTAAGGGCACGGTGCTGACCTGGCTCTGGTGCCGCACCGTCGCCAGTCCGAACCCTGCCGCGGGCGGCGCGCATATTCCGCTTTCGAAGTCTTTCCAGCTTTCCTCGAAGGAGGGCCGCAGGCTCCACGTCGTTCCGAAGGTCTCCGATGACAGGCGCAGCTACGAATTCGTGTTGGAAGAGGGCGGAGAGCCGAAGCTTGCCAGCACCGTCGGAGGTCGTGGCGGCTTCTGCATCTTCACCGAATCCGTGGTCCCGCTTCCATACATCCAGGCCGAGGGTCAGGCCGGACGGCTTGGCCACCGCCTCATGGCCGCGGTGGTCGAGACGCCGCAGGGCAAGGCCTATGTGGCAGCCAGCGAGATCGATGCGCCCGACTTTTCCGCGTTGTCTCCCAGCGCGCCGGACGCCGAGATCCTCCACTGGAAGAGCTGCACCAATGTCGTTGTGTATGGCATGACGACATTCGAGAGCCTCTTCAATCTGCGGCAACAGCACGCGCTTTCCACTTTCGCTGCGCTGGTCGTCGAGTCTCGTGAGGTCATCAGAGCCGACGCGGCTAAGGCGGGCATGCCGAACGATGGCCTGACCCTCGATCAAGGCGGCTCAGGCGCCACGGCCTATGCCGAGGCGGTGTCGGTGTATCTGACCTGCGCAATCGGCCGGGCGGCGGATTACTGGAACACATTGACCGCCTGGGAGTCGGGCGGCGAGTTTGTCGCGCACGCCTTCACCAAGCACGCGATGCCCATCGTTTGGGATTACACGGAGATCAACCCTCTGACCGATGGCGGCGGGACTTGGACCAGCGCGTTGGGCTGGATCGCCCGGGTCATCGACTTGCTTCCCGCCTATGCGCCTGGGCATGCCATGCAGCTTGACGCGGCGAAGGCCACCATACCGACCGATGCGTTGACGGTGGTCTCGACGGACCCGCCGTATTACGACAACGTGCCGTATTCGAACCTGTCGGACTTCTTCTATATCTGGATGCGGCTGTGCCTGCGCCAAGTGTTCCCGGATGTGTTCGCGACGCGGCAGACGCCCAAAAAGGATGAGCTGGTGGCCTCGCACAGCCTCTACGCGGACATCAACGACGCGATGCGCCACTTCACCGATGGCATGACGCTCGCGCTGCGGCAGATCCATGGCAAGTCCAACGAATCGGTGCCGATCACGATCTACTACGCGTTCAAGCAGAGCAAGACTGGCGCGACAGGCACGGCCTCCTCAGGCTGGGAAAGCTTCTTGGAATCGGTCATCCAGTCCGAGTTCGTGATCACGGGAACTTGGCCTGTCCGAACCGAGCGCAGCAGCCGCGGCATCGCCATCGGCGCGAACGCGCTGGCCTCGTCGATCGTGCTCGTCTGCCGCAAGCGGGACGAGAGCGCCGCCACCGTGTCCCGTCGCGAGTTCCTGCGCGAGCTCAAAGAGCAGATGTCGGAGGCGTTGGATGTGATGATAGGCGGCGGCGAAGGCGTCTCGCCCGTTGCTCCGGTCGACTTGGCGCAGGCCGTCATTGGCCCTGGCATGGCGATCTTCTCCAAATATGCCGCGGTGCTTGAGGCTGACGGCCGGCCCATGTCGGTCCACACGGCGCTGACCCTCATCAACAAGATGTTGACCGAGGGCGCCGACGGCCTCGATGCCGACACGCAGTTCTGTCTTGCTTGGTTCGACGAAAAGGGTTGGGCCCAAGGCGACTTCGGCCAGGCGGATGTCTTGGCGCGCGCGAAGGGCACAAGCGTGGATGGCGTGGCGCGCGCTGGCGTGATCGAGTCCGGCTCGGGGATCGTGCGTCTCTTGAAGCCAAGCGAATACCCAGCCGATTGGTCGCCGGAGAACGACAACAACACGCCTGTGTGGGAAGCGCTCCACCAAATGATCCGCGCGTTGCAAGCCGAAGGAGAGTCGGCTGCGGGCGCTCTGTTGGCGGGGATGCCTGCGTTGGCCGAACACATCCGGCCCTTGGCCTACCGCCTTTACACGCTGTGCGAGCGCAATGGATGGACCGATGAGGCCCGCGCATACAACGAACTGGGGACTTCTTGGACGGGCATCGAATCCGCTTCCCATGAGGTCGGCCACTTCGGCACGCAACGAGACATCGAAAGCATCAAGGGAGAGAACGTATGAAGCTGAAGCCGTGGCGCGAGCTCGCCATTCCGCATGAGGATGTCCTCAAAGGCACCTTCCAGCAGGCGGAGTTCGCCGCGGACATCTCCAAGGTCCACCAAGGGACGGCCACGCCTGAATATCAGGATGCGGAGCTGTTCTTCCAGCGGACCTACATCACCGAAGGCATGCGCCTGCTGCTCGACTCAGTGGTCAAGCGGCTGGCCGGCCTTGGCGGTGATCCCGTGGTGCAACTTCAAACGGCATTCGGTGGCGGCAAGACCCACACCCTGCTTGCGGTCTACCACTTGGCCCAGGGCAAGAAGGCGACATCGAAGCTCCAAGGCGTGAGCAAGATCCTGACCGATGCCGGCATCGTCGAAATGCCCAAGGCAAAGGTCGCCGTGCTCGATGGCGTGGAGCTGTTAGACCTGGCGAGCAAGCCACGCGTGTACGGCTCGACGACGGTCAAGACCATCTGGGGCGAATTGGCCTGGCAGCTGGGGGGCGCGGAGGCATTCGCCAAGCTCAAAGAAGCCGACGCCGACGGGACGGCGCCTGGCAAAGGCATTCTGGCCGACATCCTGTCGAGCGCAGCGCCTTGCATTGTGCTCATGGACGAGTTGGTCCGCCATGTCTCGCAATTCGAGGAAGGGAAGGTGCTCTCGGGCGGCACCTATGACACCCAGATTTCTTTCATCCAGTCGCTGACCGAGGCGATGAAGGCCGTGCCCAACGCGATCCTGTTGGCCTCTTTGCCGTTCTCAGATCGCGAGGCGGGAAGCCAACAGGGCGTGAAGGCCCTGAAGGCGTTGGAGCACTACTTCGGCCGCGTCCAAGCACTATGGAAGCCTGTCGCCACCGAAGAGGCTTTCGAGATCGTGCGCAGACGGCTCTTCGCGGATGTGAACGATCGGCTCGCTGCAGACGATATCTGCCGAGCCTATGCTGATTTCTACGCCGCCAACTCGGGCGATTTTCCCGCCGAGACGTTGGAAGCCGCCTATCTTGAGCGGCTGCGGCACGCCTATCCAATCCATCCCGAGGTGTTCGACCGCCTCTACGACGACTGGTCATCCCTCGACAACTTCCAGCGCACGCGCGGCGTCTTGAAGTTCATGGCAAAAGTGATCCATCGGCTCTGGACCTCGGGCAATAACGACCTGATGATCCAGCCGGGCTCGCTGCCGCTGTTCGATTCCGATACTCGAAACGAGGCCATCAACTACCTCCAACAGGGGTGGGATCCGGTCCTTGAGCGCGACATCGATGGCGAGCGAGCGGCGACAACCGAGCTCGACAACGCCAAACCACTGTTCGGCTCGATCCACGCATGCCGCCGCATCGCGCGCTCGATCTTCCTCGGGTCGGCGCCGGACGCGGGCATCGTGGGTGGCTCCAAGCACCATCGAGGTTTGGAGCTGGGCCGCCTTCTGCTGGGCTGCGCGCAGCCTGGCCAAGTGTTAGGCCACTACAAGGACGGCGTGCGGGCCCTAGTGGACCGTCTGCAATACATCAACAGCGCGAACAATCGCTATTGGTTCGACACCCGGCCAAACCTGCGTCGCGAGATGGAGGAGCGCAAGCGCCGCTACGACCTGCGCGAGGACGTCTACCCATTCATCAAGGACAAGCTGCGCTTCGCTCCGGGTGACTTCGGCGGCGTCCACATCTTCACGCCATCAGCCGATGTGCCGGACGACCATCAACTGCGTTTGGTTGTCCTGCCGCCGGAGGCATCATTCAGCCGCTCGGGGCAGTCGACCGCGATCGAGGCGGCCCAAGCGATCGTGAAGCATCGGGGCGAGCAGCTTCGACAGCGGCAGAACCGCTTGATTTTCTTGGCGTCGGACGCCGACTCGATTTCTCGTTTGAAAGACCAGATCACTTCGGTCCTGGCCTGGAAGTCCATCGTGGACGATGTGAAGGAGGGCCGTCTCAATCTCGACGTGCACCAAAGCAAGCTCGCTTCAAACAGCCACGACGTTGCTGCGGAAGCGATCGGCCGCATGATTCGCGAGACCTACAAGTGGCTGCTCGCGCCGTCCCAAGAAGTGTCTCCCGGGACAGGCATCGGCGAAATTCAGTGGGACCACCACCTGCTCAGCCCCGCAGCGGTGAACCGCACCGAAGAGATCCAGAAGGTCTTGAAGGAGCATGAGCTGCTGATCACCGAGTGGGCGCCTGTCCACTTGGAGAAAATGCTGCGCGCATGGTTCTGGAAAGACGACGCGCAGGCTATCTCGGCTCTCGATGTCTGGCAAAAGACGTGCTGCTATCTCTATCTGCCACGACTCAAGGAAGAGCACACGATGCGGGCGGCGATCAATGTCGGCGTTAACGCTCGGGACTTTTTCGGCATTGCGTATGGCCAGGAGGAAGGCCGCTACAAGGGATTCCATTTCGATGAGGCCACCACCACCATCTTCGATGAAGCCCTGCTGTTGATTGAACCCAAGGCGGCGGCCGACTTCTCAGCGAAGCTCGCGCAGGAAAAGGCGGAACGCGACGCCAAGGCAAAAGGGGAAATCAAGGACAAGCAGACATCAGAAGGCTCCGGCGGTGGTGGTGCTGGCGGCTCGTCCGAAGATGGCGGTGAATCGCAAGGCAGCGATGGCGGTGGAACCCCTCCGCCACCAAAGCCGCCGGCTTCCAAGAAGAAGACGTTCTTCGGCTCTGTCGAGCTCGACCCCGTCAAGGCCAAGCTTCATTTTTCAGATGTCGCTGAGGATGTGCTGATGCTCTTCACGTCCAAGCCCGGGGTGAAGGTCACTGTCACTATCGAAATCCAGGCTGAGTCTTCTGGCGGCTTTGAAGAGTCCACCCAGAGGGCTGTCCTTGAAAACACCCTGGCCCTGAAGTTCAAGAACCGGGCCTTTGACGACTGAGGCGCAGGACATGGCCAAGATCATCGTTCCAGCGCTGGCGACAGCGAGCCAAATGCTGAGCCACCTCCAATCGTTGGTGGATGACGAGGGGTTTGTTCGAGGCGTGCGAACCGAGGACGGGTGGGCGTTTGAAGAGTTCGTGCCGCCGCCCAAGCGCAGCACGGTGGACGAGTTCTAGCCGGAGAGCCAATGCCCAATATTCGATCCCTCGATCTTAAGCTTGTCGACGACTTGTTCGACATGGGCGGCGGCTACGTGCTCGACTTCTCGGATCGGACGATGTCTTCGTTCTTCGCCGACGAGCTCAACGTCGACATCGACGATCCCGCCTATCGGGAGCAAGGCACCTCGAAGGCCAAACGGCTGCGCTGCTACCTGAACAAGGTGGACTTGGCCACCTCGATCAAGCCGCTCAAAGCCCTCTGGGACTACCGCGAGTCCACGCGCAAGGACAGCCGTCGCGAGGAGTGGGTCGACAACGCCGAGGGACGCTTCCTCTCGCTGCTCAATCGTATGCAGTGCAAGCCCAACCAGGCGGCCCCGCAGGGCGAGCCGCCCAAGCTCGCGTTTGATCGGCCGAAGATCATCCTCTTAAAGCAGAAGCTCATCGAGCTCTCGGTTTTGGAGCCGCAGCCGCGGGGCTATGCGTTCGAGGCCTGGCTCACCAATGCCTTCAACACGTTCGGCCTGCAAGCCCGGGAGCCGTTCCGCCTGCGCGGCGAGCAGATCGACGGGAGCTTCCAGTTGCAGGGCGAGACCTACTTGGTCGAGGCCAAGTGGCACTCGGCGCAGACTCCGGCGGCTGACCTGCACGCCTTCCAAGGCAAGGTCGAGCAGAAGGCGGCATGGGCGCGAGGCTTGTTCATCAGCAACAGCGGTTTCACACTCAATGGCCTGGTCGCATTCGGCAAGGCCAAGCGCGTCATCTGCATGGACGGCCTCGACTTGTTCGAGACTCTCGATCGGGAGCTGCCGCTCGACCACGTGATCACCCGAAAGGCGCGCCGGGCCGCGGAGACTGGCCTGCCCTTCGAACGTGTGCGAGACATCTTCGGGCACTGAGGCCGAAGTCCAAACGAGAAAAGGGGAGACGATGGCTAGGCCAAAGACAAAACCAAAGGCGGATGATTCGACCGGATCGCTGTTCGAGGAGAACTACCTCGTCCGCACACTCGGGCGCATCGCCCAAGATCCCGAGGTCGCGCTCACTGAGCTCGTGGCCAACGCTTGGGACGCCGGCGCATCCCTTGTGGATTTGACGATCCCTCCGACCAATGAGCTGGCGCTGACGGTTGAGGACGATGGGCACGGCATGAATGCCGGCCAGTTCAAAGCCCGTTGGATGAAACTGGGCTACAACCGCCTCAAGCACCAAAGCGCCTTGGTCGAGTTCCCGCCGGAGCGCCAAGGCTGGCGGCGCAAGGCCTATGGGCGCAACGGCGTCGGCCGCCACGGGCTGCTGTGCTTCGCCGACCAGTATTCGGTGGAGACTTGGCGCGAAGACAAGGGCGCGAGCTTCGACATCGGCACCCAGAGCGAGGAGAACCCCTTCAAGATCGAGAAGGAGGGCTCCTCCATACGCAAGGGACACGGGACCAAGCTCTCCGTCATCGTCCAGCGGCACTTGCCCGACGCCGACGCCATCCGCGAGATCTTGGCGGGGCGCTTCGTCCACGATCCCCAGTTTGTCGTCCGGGTCAATGGGGTGTCGGTTGCGCTGGCCGACCAAACTGGGCTCATCGAGAAGCAGGACTTGCAGATCCCCGGCTGCCCGCCGGCCGAGGCCTTCGTCGTCGACACGACGCGGACGGCCAAATACACCCTCTACCAAGGCATCGCCTTCTGGGTGAATGGGCGCTTGGTCGGCGTGCCGAGCTGGGTGGTCGGCTCGGAGGCTGTGATCGATGGCCGCGCGCGCTTCGCCAAGCGCTTCTCGATCGTCATCAAGGCCGACGACGGTTGGCTGCCTGAGGTCGAGCAGGACTGGGTCCGTTTCAAGAGCGGCAAGAAGGTCGATGCCCTTTTTGAGGCCGCCCGCGACTATGCCAAGAAGGTCTTCGCGCAGCTCTCTGCGACGCTGGTGGAGGAGAGCTCCGAAGAGGCCCTGGTCAAGAATCGCGAGGACTTCAAGGAGCTCTCGCCCCTGGGACGAGCCGAGGTCGCCAGCTTCGCACGCGATCTGGTGAAGGCCACGCCGACCGTCTCGCAGGACGTGCTGTCGGCCGCGGTGCAGGCGCTGATAACCATCGAGAAGGCCCGCGGCGGCGCCGCGTTGCTCGACAAGCTCACGAAGCTCGACGAGTCGGACATCGAGGGGCTTGACCGGCTACTGAGCGAATGGACAGTGAAGGACGCGCTATCGGTGCTCGACGAGATCGATCAGCGCCTGACGGTGATCGCGGCAATCGAAAAACTCTCTGGCGATGAATCGGCCGACGAATTGCACACGCTGCATCCGCTAGTGACTCAGGCGCGATGGCTTTTCGGCCCGGAGTTCGACAGCAGCGAATACGCCTCCAACGTCAGCCTGAAGACTGCGGCAGCGAAGGTGTTCGGCAAGAAGCTTTCAGCAGAGGCGTTCGCCAACGCGAAGAAGCGCCCGGACATCCTCGTGCTTAAGGACTCGACCTGCTCTATCGTGGGGACCGAAGGATTTGACCAGACGGACTCAACGCTCACTCGCATACAAAGCGTGCTGATCATCGAGTTGAAGAAGGGGCGCTCGGCGATCGGCCGCGATGAGATGACGCAGGCCGACGGCTACATCCAGGACTTTCTTGAAAGCGGTGCCCTTGAGGGGACGCCGATGTTCCGGGCCTTCGTCGTAGGGCACGAAATTGCAGCCAAGACGGCGGCGGAGAAGGTGATCAAGGAGGATGACGTGGTGCGCGGGCGTGTCCAGGCCACCACCTACCACCAGCTCACTCGCACAGCCAACAAGCGGCTGTTCCGATTGAAAGAGCGCATCCCAGCCCGTTATGAGGACGTGACAGGAGCGGATTTGTCCGCCAAGGTGATGCAGACCGCATCGCAGGCCAATCTCGGGCTCCAAGCTCCTGGAAAGGACTAAGGAGAGGGTAGCGTTTTGACGAAGATCGCCAAAACCCAGGCAATCAAAGTCGCCGCGACGGCAGTCGTCATATGAGAATTTTGGTAGGCCGTACAGGACTTGAACCTGTGACCAAAGGATTATGAGTCCTCTGCTCTAACCAACTGAGCTAACGGCCCCCGGGGGTAATCGCATATACGAACCCTGGCGGGTTCGTTGGTTCCGGCGTTGCACCGGAGGGGCGGATTGTAAGCATGCTTGCGGCCTCCGCCGCCCGGCTCACTTCTGCGACAACGCGTTGCTCACCATCCTCGACGTGATGTCGACGATCTCGATCATGCGGTCGTAGGCCATCCGGGTCGGTCCGATGACGCCCAGCGTCCCGACCACCTCCCCGTCCACCTCGTACGGCGCGGACACGATGGAGAGCTCCTCCACCGGCACGACCTGGCTCTCCCCGCCGATGTAGATCCGCACACCCTCCGCCCGGCTCGACACATCCAGCAGCCGCATCAGCTGCGTCTTCTGCTCGAACATGTCGAACATCCGCCGCAGGCTCCCCATGTCGTGGCTGAAGTCCTGCACCGTCAGCAGGTTCCTCTCCCCCGAGAGGATCATCGGCTCGTGCTCCGTCACCCCCTGCTGCCCGACGTCCACCGCCGCGCTCATGAGCTTGGCGATCTCCCCGCGCAGCTGATCCACCTCCGACCTCAAGCGGTCCCGCACCACATCCAGGCTCAGCCCCGAGTAGTGCGCGTTCAGCCGGTTGCTGGCCTCCGTCAGGTCCGACTGGGTCAGGTCTTGCGCGGTGAACACCAGCCGGTTCTGCACATCCCCCGCCGGCGACACCATGATCACCAGCACCCGCCGGTCCCCCAGCTTCAGGAACTCGATGTGGTGGAACACCGCCGTCTTGCGCGGCGACGTGACCACCCCCACGAAACTCGACAGGCTGCTCAGCAGCTGCGCCGCGTTGGCAATCACCTTCTGCGGCTGGTCAGGCAACAACTGGCTCTCGAAGCTGCCCGCCCCCTCCCGCACCCCGCCCGGCTTGGCCGTCAGCAAGGTGTCCACGAACAGCCGGTAGCCCCGCGCCGTCGGAATCCGCCCCGCGCTGGTGTGCGGGCTGGCGATCAGACCCAGCTCCTCCAGGTCCGCCATCACGTTGCGGATGGTCGCCGGACTCAGCTCCAGCCCCGACGCCTTGGACAGCGTGCGCGACCCCACCGGCGAACCGTCGGCGATGTACCGCTCCACCAGAGCCTTCAGCAGTGTCTTCGCGCGATCGTCGAGCATGTTTTTCATTCTAAAGAACCCGGCGCCGGCACCCCCTCCGCACCCCCGGTCCCAGCACATCGCTGTGGTGTAATTCCCGCCATGTCCAAGCGCTTCCGCCACGTGGCCATCGTCGGGAAACCCCAGTCCAGGGGCATCCGGCCCATCCTGGAAGAGATTGCCGATTTTGTCGCCTCCCAGGGATTGGATGTTTCCCTCGAACAGGAAACCGCCGACAGCACCGGCATCACCGCCCTCCCCGGCCTCTCCCACGCCGAACTCGGCGCCCAGTGCGACCTCGCCATCGTCGTCGGCGGCGACGGCACCATGCTCGGCTTCGCCCGCCAGGTGGCCCGGTACAACCTCCCCCTCGTGGGCATCAACCAGGGACGCCTCGGCTTCATCACCGACATCTCCGCCGACCAGTTCAAGGACGCCCTCGCCCCCATCCTCGCCGGCGACTTCGAGATCGAACACCGCTCCCTCCTCGAAGGCGCCGTGATCCGCGACGGGGAACAGATCTTCTCCGGCGTCGCCCTGAACGACGTCGTCGTCTCCCGCGGCGCCACCGCCGCCATGGTCGAGCTGCGCGTCGACGTCGGCGACGAGTTCGTCGCCAACATGCGCGCCGACGGCGTCATCGTCGGCACCCCCACCGGCTCCACCGCCTACGCCCTTTCCGCCGGCGGCCCCATCCTCCACCCCGGCATCGGCGGATGGGTCCTCCTGCCCATCGCCTCCCACGCCCTCTCCAACCGCCCCATCGTGCTGCCCGACAACGGCGAGGTCCGCCTCACCATCGTCGCCGGCCGCGACGCGTCGGTGAACTTCGACATGCAATCCCTCGCCTCCCTCCTCCACGGCGACTGCATCACCGTGCGCCGCTCCCAGCACCGCGCCCCCTTCCTCCACCCCAGCGGCTGGTCCTACTACGCCACCCTGCGCCGCAAGCTCCGCTGGAACGAGGGCAACACCTGATGCTGCGCCGCCTCGAACTCAAGGACTTCGTCATCGTCCCGGCGCTCGAACTCGACTTCGCCGCCGGGTTCTCCGCCCTCACCGGTGAAACCGGCGCCGGCAAGTCCATCCTCATCGACGCCCTCCAGCTCGCCCTCGGCTCCCGCGGCGACGCCGCCGTCGTCCGCGAAGGCGCCTCCCGCGCCGAAATCTCCGCCGAGTTCGACCGCCCCCCCGCCCTCGCCTCCTGGCTCGAAGAAGCCGGCTTCGAATCGGGCGAGGAATCCCTCCTGCTCCGCCGCGTCATCGACGCCCAAGGCAAGAGCCGCGCTTGGATCAACGGCGGCACCGCCACCGTCGCCCAGCTGCGCGAGCTGGCCGAGCACCTGCTCGACATCCACGGCCAGCACGCCTGGCAAGGCCTGACCCGCCCCGTCAGCGTGCGCGCACTGCTCGACGACTTCGCCCAGATCGACGGCAAGCCAATGGCCGCCGCCTTCTCCGACTGGCGTCAGGCCACCGAAGCACTCGCCGCCGCGCAGTCGAAACAGGCCGACCTCGCCCGCGAGCATGAACGCCTGAGCTGGCAGATCGGCGAGCTCGGCCGCCTCGCGCCCGGCGCCGATGAGTGGGACGAGTTGAACGCCGAGCACCAGCGCCTGTCGCACGCGCAGTCGCTGATGGACGCTGCCCGCGGCGCGCTCGAACGCATCGCCGAAGCCGAGATCAACGCAGAGTCGCTGACCGACGAGGCGCTGTCCGCGCTCCAGGACGTGCTGGGCTACGACGCCGGCCTGCAGGACACCGTCACCGCGCTGCTCGGCGCGCAGGCGCAGCTGCAGGACGCGGCGCACAGCCTCAGCTCTTACCTGAACGCCGCCGACCTCGACCCCGACCGGCTCCAGCAGCTCGACGAACGCGTGTCCGCCTGGGTCACGCTCGCGCGCCGCTACCGCCGTCAGCCGGCCGAGATGGCCGCGCTGCTGGTCGAATGGAAGGCGGAGCTCGCGCAGCTGGACGCCGCCACCGACCTCGACGCGTTGCAGGCCAAGGTAGCCGCCGCGCTGAAGCGTTATCAGAAGGAAGCGAAGTCCGTCAGCACCGCGCGCGCCAAGGCGGCGCCCACGCTGTCCGACGCCGTCTCGCAGGCGATGCAGCAGCTGGGCATGTCCGGCGGCCGCTTCGAGGTCGCGCTGCTGCCGCAGGACGAGCCGCAGAGCTTCGGGCTGGAATCCGCCGAGTTCCTCGTCGCTGGCCACGCCGGTTCCACCCCGCGCCCGCTGGCCAAGGTCGCCTCCGGCGGCGAGCTGTCCCGCATCGCGCTGGCCATCGCCGTCACGACCAGCCAGCAGAACAGCGGCGCCGGCACCCTGATCTTCGACGAGATCGACGCCGGTGTCGGCGGCGCCGTCGCGGAGACTGTGGGGCGGCTGATGAAGCAGCTCGGCCAGCGCGCGCAGGTCCTCGCCGTCACCCACCTGCCGCAGGTCGCCGCCTGCGCGGACCACCACTTCCTCGTCGCCAAGGCGCTCAAGGACGGCAAGACCAACTCCGACGTCCGCCCCATCGCCGGCGAGGCCCGCACCGCCGAGATCGCCCGCATGCTCGGCGGCGAACGGCTGTCGTCGACCTCCCTCGCCCACGCGCAGGAAATGCTGGAACTCTCCGCCAAGGGCGCGCCGGTCGAGCCGTCGTCCAAGGCCTCGTCAAGCGCCTCCTCCAACACAACGTCCAACAGAAAGGTGAAGCCGTGAGCGCTCCCCACACCGCTCCGGTTCCCCCGCCCCAGGCCACGCCCACCGTCTCCTCCCCGCGCGGCGAGGTCGTCCTCGTCACCGGCATGTCCGGCGGCGGCAAATCGATCGCGATGCACGCGCTCGAGGACGCCGGCTTCTTCTGCGTCGACAACCTGCCCCCCGAGCTGCTGCCGCAGTTCCTGGACCTCGAACGCGAGCGCGGCTGGCGCCGGGTCGCGATCGCGGTGGACGTGCGCAGCGCGGGCTCGCTGCCGCAGCTGCTGCTGCACATCAAGGAAATGCGCCAGGAAGGTGTCACGCTGCGCGCCATTTTCCTGGACGCCGATGACGACACGCTGCTGCGCCGCTTCTCCGAAACCCGCCGCCCGCACCCGCTGCGGGTCGGCAACAGCGACGCGGACACCCACCGCGCGCTGCAGGAAGCCATCGCGCTGGAGCGCGAGCTGCTGACGCCGCTGCGCATGGAGTCCACCGTCATCGACAGCAGCCAGCTGCGCCCGGCGCAGCTGCGCGCCTGGCTGCGCGACCTGGTGCATGTCAGCGGATCCTCGCTGACCCTGGTGTTCGAATCCTTCGCCTTCAAGCACGGCGTGCCCAGCGACGCGGATTTCGTCTTCGACGTGCGCGTGCTGCCCAACCCGTATTACGACCGCGAACTGCGTCCGCTCACCGGCCGCGACGAGCCGGTCGCGTCCTATCTCGAAGGCCAGCCCGAGGTCCGGCTGATGCTCAGCCAGATCGGCGCCTTCATCGCGCAGTGGCTGCCGAACTTCGCCCAGGACCAGCGCAGCTACCTGACCGTCGCCATCGGCTGCACCGGCGGGCAGCATCGCTCGGTCTACCTCGTCGAAACGCTGGCCAAGCAGTTCGCCTTCCACGGCCAGGTGTTGAAGCGGCATCGGGAGCTGGACGCGCGCTGAACGTCGGACATGGCGCGCCGCACGTCGGCCCCCGCTCGTGGAAACCGGTGCCGTTCCTCCGGATCATCGACGCACCGACCGCCACCCGCGCGGGACATAGCGGCTTTCACTCGACACGATCGATCCGCATGTCCTGCCTCCTTTTCTCCGCTTCCCGCTGGTTGCCGTGCGTCCACGCCGACCTGGAACCCTCATCCGACGCGCAGGCCTCGCCCCGGTCCGAGCGCCCCGCAGCCGACCGCCCGTTGGAGGCCATCGGCCTGCTGGTCAAGCGGGCCATTCAGTTGAAGGCGATGAGCGAACCTTATCCGTCGCATTTCCGGGACCTGCGTCAACAGCTGGACGCCGTCATCGGAGAACTCGACCGCATCAGCCGCGATGCCCATCAGCGTCGGGCCAGACCGGCCACCATCGCCGGGCTCGAAGCGCAGATCGCGACACTGGAAGAGCGCTTCGAACGACGCGAGGCGCGGGTGCGCGGCTGGGCAGCCCGTGCCCACGAACTGCGAGTCAGCAGCAGCGCGATGTTCAGCTTTGCTCGACCGCCTGGTGCTCGATCTCCTGCACCTGGTTGAACAGCAGGATGCCCAGCACCACCGATGCGAAGGGCATCAGCACCAGCATCAGGATCATCCACAGCGTGGGGCTGCGCTCCGCGCGCCTGGCCGCGATGGCCATGTAGACCAGGTGCGCGCACAGCGCCGCGCCCAGTCCGATCGAGAACATCGTCAGCCTGGCCGGGTCGCCGTCGTCGGACGCCTGGGTCTCGCTGATCAGGAACCACAGGCACGCCCCGCTGGCCAGCAGCGCGATGAAGGCCGATTCCAGTGCGCTCTTGATGGCCGCGGCGCGACCCGGCTTGACGGCGTTCGACATGGTGTCCTCGAGGGTCTCGACAAGCCGCTGTGCGGCGACCGCGCGAGCATAGCGCGAGCCGCGGACACCTTGCCTGGAATTCGCCAACCCGCCACCCCGGATGAGGGCGCCCGCCTCCGCGCCCCACGCATCCGTGCGGCCGGCTCACGCGGCTCGACCGCAAGCCTCGCTCGACTGACGGCAGCCGGCACCCGCCGGTTCCCGTCCTGTCTTCCGATCGTCCATGCGCATCTTCTCCTCCAGCTTCCGCTCCGCATCTTCTTCTCCCATTCCCGACGCATCAGACGCGCCGCCCGCGTCGCGCCTGGGCCGAGGCTGCGATCCCGGTCACTCCCTCAAGAACGCCGGGGGTGGCCGACCCCACGTCCTGCTGCGCAAGCCGGCGCAGCTGCTGGGGCTGCTTCGCAGGCAGGCCGGCAAGCTGGTGCACCGGCCCCATGCCCGGGGTCTTCTGACCCCCTGCCAGGCGCTTCAAGCCCTCCGGGCCCGCCGACTCGATGACGACGAGGCGGCCATCGCCGAAGCGCACAGGGAAGGCCTGATTTCCCCCATAGGCATCGTTCGACTGCGGCGGGTCAACGACCTTCTGGCGGAAGTCAGGCGCGACCTGCCGATGCTGTCGCAGCACAGCCCGCTGAGGCTGCAGTTGAACGAGCTGTCCGATGCGTGCAGGCGCCTGGCGGATCGACCCAAGCTCGACCCGCTCAACCCCTTCGAGGACATCATCGGCATGGAGTTCCGCGTCAAGGCGCTGGTGCGCGCCCATGAGCGCCTGAAAACGGCCGAGCAACGCATCCGCGTCGCCATCGCGTTGATCCCGGAACTGCCGTTGGGCGACTCTTCGCGCGCGACGATCCGCGACAGCGCTCAAGCCCTGGTGGATCATGGTCAAGCCATGATGAACAAATGCCATTCCCTGCTGAAGGCAGGTGATGTCGAGCCACTGAATGCAGGGCTGGAGACCTTGGACCACGGTCTGCACGAGGTCGATCAGCTGTTGACGCGTCAATTCCGGTTGCCGTTCGGTGCACCGCTCGCGGTGCCGGAGGACTGGACGCTGTGATGTCAGCCGCTGGCGAACTTGCCGCTGCGGCGGGCAACTCATCCTGTCCGCCGCCATCGCCCAGGACTCTCCACATGCCCTCCGTTCTTCGATCCACGACCCCCCGGCACGATCCGCGCATCGATGCAGTCACCGATCACGCTCCGGCCGAACTCGATGCCCAGGAACTCGTTGCCAGTCACCGTTCCGCCCTCTGCGCGGACCAACAGGAACTCGACCGGCTCACCACGGCGCTCGCCAGCCTCGGACCATCCGCCCGCTTCTCCAACCCTGAGGTCGCCGCCGCCCATGACTATGCCGAGGGGGCACAGCTGCGCATCAACGCGGCCCACGGCGATCTCGACGACGGTCGCCTCGATCGGATGGGCGAGCATGTGAATGAGATCCAGAAGCGGACCGCCTATGTCCGCCAGTTCCTGGCGCGCCAGGGGATCATCCCGCCCGTCGACCGGCCAACCGCGGCCTTGCATCCCGCGACGACGTCGCCCCTGCACAGGCGGTCCGCGCCCGGCAAGGTCTCCCCGTCCACCGTGCTGCACAGTGCGCTCTCGCATCTGGCGCGAACCGCGAAGTCCGCGCGCAAGGCGCTGGTCCGCCACATCCCGTTCCCCGGGTCCCAGCAGGCCAAGGCCGCCGCCAGGCAGGATCGCGCGACCGTCCGGTCGCCGATGCGCGTCGAGTTGTCGCAGCTGTCTGACGACATCAAGTCCGCCGAGAAATGCAGGGACGAGCTGTTCGACAAGCCGGCGCCCGACGCCGTCGGGGGAGCGGGCGGGCACGCGCGCTATGTCCGTCACACGTTGGGAATCCTGCTGGCCGAGGCACGGAAGGCCGAGGCCCGCGCGCTTCGGGCGGCGGGCGGGGGCGCCAAGGCTGACGCCGTCGTCAGCCAGGCAATCACGACAATCCGTTCGAAGCTGGAGCGCTTCAATCGGTCCCTCCGTATCGCCGAGCTGGACACGGTGAACTTCAAGTTCCTGCAGCGCGATTGGCCCGCCGGCACCGGCGCGCCGGGCTGATCAGTCCAGCAGCTTCTTCAACGGCGCCGGCAGCGCGTACGCCGCCAGCCGCTCCCGCGCGACCCACACGCCGTCTCCGGCCGGACGGGTCTCGCGCGGGAGCAGCGCGCGGCGCGGGTGCAACAGCCAGTCGAAGTGCGTCAGCACGTGCTTCACCCGCGGCAGCGTCTCCGGCGCCGCCACGCCCAGCGCCGCGCTCTGGGCCGTCAGCGCGGCCTCGTCGTCGAACAGCGGCAGCGTCCACAGCCCGCCCCACACGCCCTCCGCCGGCCGCTGCTGCAGCCAGATCCGGCCCTCGTGCTCCAGCCACAGCCACCAGCTCTCCCGCTGGCCGCGCTTGAGCTTCTTCGTCTTGATGGGATACCGCGTCGGGTCGCCCTCCGCCAGCCCCGCGCACAGCGAGGCCACCGGGCACAGCAGGCACTGCGGGCTGCGCGTCGAACACAGGCTCGCGCCCAGATCCATCATCCCCTGCGTGTAGGCCGGCATGTCCGCGGGCGACACCGGCAGCAGCGTCTCCGCGCGGCGCCACAGCCGCTTCTCCTGCGCCGTCGAGGCGAGGTCGCCATCGAAGGCCAGCAGCCGGCCCAGCACGCGCTTGACGTTGCCGTCGAGGATGGCGACCCGCTCGTCGAAGCAGAACGACGAGATCGCCGCCGCCGTCGAGCGGCCGATGCCGGGCAGCTCCGCCAGCACCGCCGCGCTGCGCGGGAAGGCGCCGCCGTGGCGCTCGACGACCGCCTGCGCGCACTTGTGCAGGTTGCGCGCGCGGCTGTAGTAGCCGAGTCCGGCCCACGCGGCCATGACCTCGTCGTTGGGCGCGGCGGCCAGCGCGGCCACGTCGGGGAAACGCTCCAGGAAGCGCCGGTAGTAGCCCAGCACCGTCGTCACCTGCGTCTGCTGCAGCATGATCTCCGACAGCCACACGCGGTAGGGATCGCGCGTGTTCTGCCACGGCAGGTCATGCCGGCCGTCGCGGCGCTGCCAGGCCAGCAGCCGCGACGCGAAATCGCCGCGCACGCCCTCGACGCGGGCGTCCAGTTCGTCGTCGGTCATCGGGGCCTTCGGCGGGGGGTCTTGCGCAGGGGTCAGGTCTTTCAAGGCTGGCAACTCGGCTCGCGGATCGGGCGTCATCGTTTCTGGCAGCTCGGGCAGAAGAAGGTCGACCGCTGCCCCTGCACGATGCGCCGGATCGGCGTGCCGCAGGTCCGGCAGGGCTCGCCCTCGCGGCCGTACACCCGCGCCTGCATCTGGAAGCTCCCCGCCACGCCGTGCGCGTCCTTGAAGTCGCGCAGCGTGCTGCCGCCGGCTTCCAGCGCCTCGCCCAGGACCTGCCGCAGCGCGCCCGCCAGCTTCGCCGCGCGCGGCCTGCTGAGCTTGCCCGCCGGCGCGCGCGGGTCGACGCCCGCCATGAACAGCGCCTCGCACGCATAGATGTTGCCCGCGCCCACGACCACGTCGCCGGCCAGGATCGCCTGCTTCACCGCGACGCGCCGGCCGCGGAAGCCGTCATGCAGGTAGGGCCCATGGAACTCGATGTCGAAAGGCTCCCGCCCGATGCGCCCCAGCAGCTTGGCGGCCGGTTCGACATCCAGTCCGTCCGACCACACCACCGCGCCGAAGCGACGCGGATCGGTCAGCCGCAGCACGCCCCGGTCGGTCACCAGTTCGAAATGATCGTGCGGCCCCGCCGGCGGCTGCTGCTCGCGGAAGGCCAGCGACCCCGACATGCCCAGGTGCAGCAGCAGGCCGCCCTCTTCCTCGTCGGCATGGCCGGGCTGTTCGGCCGTCGCCCGCAGCGGCAGCCAGATGTACTTGCCGCGCCGCACGGCCTCGCCGACGCGCCGGCCGACCAGCCGGTCGGCCGCGACGCCCAGCGGCCAGCGCAGCGGCTTTCCCAGCCGCACGTCCAGCACGCGCGCCCCGGCAATGGCCGGCGCAAAACTTCGTCGTGTAACTTCAACTTCCGGTAACTCGGGCATCCCGGAATCATAGGCGCGCCCTCCTTCCCGGGTCCCTAGAATGGTCCGCGGCCCACGGTTTGCCCCGGGGAGCCTTCCCGCCCAGTTCAGGAGTCACGACATGTCCGCCCTTGTGCGCCACCGCTGGTGGCTCTCCGCCGCCCTCGCCCTGAGCTGCGCCGCCCACGCCCAGATCGCTCCCTCCCAGCCCCCGTCCGCGCCGGCCGCCGCCGACGCCCCCGCTGCACCCGCCTCGGCCGCCTCCGCCCCCGTGGTCAATTCCGACCTCGACGCGCCGATGTTCTATCAGCTGCTGATCGGCGAGATGGAGCTCCAGGGCGGCGAACCCGGCGTCGCCTTCCAGGTGCTGCTCGACGCCGCCCGCCGCAGCGGCGACGAGGAACTCTTCCGCCGTGTCGTCCAGATCGCGCTGCAGTCGCGCGCCGGCGATCAGGCCGTCATCGCCGCCCGCGCCTGGCGCGAGGCCATCCCGACCTCCGTCGAAGCGCACCGCACGCAGATCCAGCTGCTGGCGCTGCTGAACCGCCCCGCCGAGATCCCGCCGGTGCTGCGTTCGCTGCTCGCCATGACGCCGGCCGACGGCCGCGGCGCGCTGATCGCCGCGCTGCCCGCGCTGTTCCAGCGCGCGCCGGAACCGGTCCGCGTCCTGGAAGCCTTCGAGCCCCTGCTGCGCGAGACCGCCGCGAAGCCCGAGACCCGCTTCGCCTCGCTGCTGGTGCTGGCCGAGTTCGCCAAGAAGGCCGACCGCTACGAGACCGCGCTGATCCACGTCCGCGCGGCCGCCAAGGACTTCCCCGACCGCGAGGAACCGCTGCTGATGGCGCTGGAGCTGCTGCCGCGCCGTCCCGAGGCCGAAGCGCTGATCACCGCCGAGCTGCAGGCCAAGCCCGACAAGCAGTCGCTGCGACTGGCCTACGCCCGCGCGCTCGCCCGCGCCCAGCGTCCCGGCGACGCGGCGCGCGAGTTCCGCACGCTGACGCAGCAGTCGCCCGACGAGGCCGGCCACTGGCTGGCGCTGGGCTCGCTGGAACTGGACCTGCAGCATCCCGACGTCGCCGAGGAGGCGCTGCAGCGCTACATGAAGCTGGTCGAGAAGCCGGCCGTCTCGCCGCTGGCCGAGCGCGCGATCGCCGCCGCCGGCCTGGACAAGGGGGAGCGGGAAGCCAACCAGCAGGGGCAGTTGCTGCTGGCGCAGGCCGCCGAGATGCGCGGCGACTTCAAGACCGCCGAGAAGCGCCTGGCCGCCATCGAGGCGGCCCCGGGCAACCTGGACATCGCCTACCGGCGCGCCTCGCTGCTGGCGCGCCAGGGCAAGCTCGAGGAAGGCCGCAAGCTGCTGCACCAGCTGCCCGCCGATCGCGAGCAGGACCGCCGCGCCCGCACGCTCGCCGAGTCGCAGCTGCTGCGCGACAACAAGCAGTGGCAGGCCGCCTACGACCTGCTCGGCGCCGCGGCCAAGCAGGCGCCCGAGGACGCCGACCTGCTCTACGAGCAGTCGATGATGGCCGAGAAGCTGGGCCGCGCGCAGGAGATGGAAGCGCTGCTGCAGAAGGTGATCCAGCTCAAGCCGCAGCACTACCACGCGTACAACGCGCTGGGCTACGCGCTGGCCGATCGCAACGAACGGCTGCAGGAGGCGCGCGACCTGATCTCGAAAGCGCTGAGCTTCGCGCCGGGCGAGCCCTTCATCGTCGACAGCATGGGCTGGGTGGAGTTCAGACTGGGCCGCCTCGGCGAGGCCGAGCGGCTGCTGCGCCAGGCCTACGGCTCGCGCCCGGATCCGGAGATCGCCGCCCACCTGGGCGAGGTGCTCTGGGCCGCCGGCCAGCAGGATGAGGCGCGCCGCGTCTTCGCCGACGCCAAGCGCCGCGATCCGGGCAATGAGGCGCTGCAATCGGCGATGCAACGTCTGCAGGTCCGTCCTTGATGCGTCGGCGGCGGTTCAGCGCGGGCGCGCTCGCACTCCTCGGCGTCACCGCGCTCGCCGGCTGCAGTTCGCTGTCGAAGGCGACCGGGGCGGATGGCGCCGCGCTCGCCGACGCGCCGCGGCTGACCGGCAAGTTCGGGCTCATCGTGCCGCCGGGCGCGGGCGGCCAGCGCGGACAGAACGTCAACGCCAACTTCGAGCTGCTCGGCGATCCGCGCCGCGGCCAGCTGGAGATGAGCACCCCCATGGGCAGCCTGGTGGCGCGCGTGTCGTGGCAGCCCGGTTCGGCCTGGGTGAAGACGCCCGACGGCGACCGCGCCTACGACGACATCGACGCGTTGACGCAGGAACTGCTCGGCGAGACGCTGCCGCTGCAGGCGCTGTTCGACTGGCTGCGCGGACGGCCCTGGCCGCAGGCGCCGTCGCGGCCCGCAGGCGAGTCGGGCTTCCAGCAGCTTGGCTGGCAGGTCGACCTGCGCCGCTTCGACGTGCAGTTGATCTCCGCCCAGCGGATGAATCCGAACGGCTCCGAACCGCTGGCCACGCTGCGCCTGAAACTCGACGCACCGGCGTCGCCCTGATGTCCCTGTCATGACTCCCTCCTCTTCCGCGACTCCCTTGAAGGCGCTCTACGACGTCCCGGCGCCGGCCAAGCTCAACCTCTTCCTGCACGTGGTGGGCAAGCGGCCCGACGGCTATCACCTGCTGCAGTCGCTGTTCGTTCTGATCGACTGGGCCGACACGCTGCACTTCGAGCGCCGCGACGACGGCGCCCTGCATCGTCACGACCGTGGCGACGCACTGCCCGAGGACGACCTGTGCCTGCGCGCCGCGCGCGCGTTGCGACAGGCCAGCGGCTGCGCCTTCGGGGCGGACATCCACATCGAGAAGCGGCTGCCGTCCGGCGCGGGCATGGGTGGCGGGTCGTCGGACGCGGCCAGCACGCTGCTGGCGCTGAACCGGCTGTGGGGTTTGAACTGGTCGCGCGAGCGGCTGCTGCCGATCGCGCTCAAGCTGGGCGCCGACGTGCCCTTCTTCGTCGGCGGCCGCAATGCCTTCGTCGAAGGCATCGGCGAGGTGCTGACCCCGATCGAGGTCCCGGCGCTGCGGCTCGCGGTCGTCAAACCGGCGGCGAGCATCGGCACCAAGGAAATTTTTTCCAGCCCGCTGTTGCAAAGATCAGAAAGCGTGGCTATAGTAGCGGGCTTTCCTGCAGCGAATGACGGACGCAGCAAAGAGCTTCTGGAAACAGAATCTCAGAGTAACGAAGTCAATAGCTGCGGTGGACGGACCGATACGCTGAAAAGCAGTATTCGCCGCGACCACCAGACGCTGGAAATACCCGTGCAGCAGTTGTACGAAGGATGGGGCAGAAATGATCTGCAACCTCCCGCGGAATCTGTGAGCCACGAAGTATCGAAGGCGCTTGAATGGTTGCAGGCCCGCTACGAAAATTCTCGTATGACGGGCTCAGGCAGTGCAGTTTTTGCTATAGTTCGACCCTCGCTGAATGCATTGCAGATCGCAGCGGAAAAGAGAGATGCAGTTTCCGGCCTGGAGAGTAATCTCAAGGCGACACCGGAAGGCGAGTTCGAAAAACTCCCCGAAGGTTGGGTCGGAAGAATGTGTCGCAGTCTGTCGGTTCACCCTTTGCGGGGCTGGGCCGAAGATTGAAGGTTGTAGGGTGCTGTTCCACGAACAGTGTCCGGTGTAGGGGAGTCGCCAAGTTGGTCAAGGCATCGGATTTTGATTCCGACATGCGAGGGTTCGAGTCCTTCCTCCCCTGCCAAATTTTCAGTTTCAATCCGGGACCCGCTGGGTTGGCCACCGGGCCATAAGTCTAAGGATGGCCCGCTGTGCTGCTCAATACCGTCCTCTTCACGGGTAACGCAAACCCGACCCTCTCCAAAGAAATCGCCACGCACCTGGGCCTCGAGCTCGGCAAGGCCGTGGTCGGTCGTTTTTCCGACGGTGAGGTGGCTGTAGAGATCCAGCAGAACGTCCGCGCCCGCGACGTGTTCATCGTCCAGCCCACCTGCGCGCCGACGAACGAGAACCTGATGGAACTGCTGATCATGGTCGATGCGATGAAGCGCGCCAGCGCGCGCCGCATCACCGCCGTGATCCCCTACTTCGGTTATGCGCGCCAGGATCGCCGTCCGCGTTCGACGCGCGTGCCGATCTCGGCCAAGGTCGTGGCCAACCTGCTGGAGACCGTCGGCGTCGAGCGCGTCCTGACGATGGACCTGCACGCGGACCAGATCCAGGGCTTCTTCGACATCCCGGTCGACAACATCTACGCCTCCCCGGTGCTGCTGTCGGACCTGAAGGCCCGCAACTACAGCGACCTGGTCGTGGTCAGCCCCGACGTCGGCGGCGTCGTGCGCGCCCGCGCGCTGGCCAAGCAGCTCGGTTGCGACCTGGCGATCATCGACAAGCGCCGTCCGTCGGCCAACGTCTCCGAAGTCATGCACGTCATCGGCGAGATCGACGGCCGCAACTGCGTGATCATGGACGACATGATCGACACGGCCGGCACGCTGGTGAAGGCGGCGGAAGTGCTGAAGGAACGCGGCGCCAGAAGCGTCTTCGCCTACTGCACCCACCCCATCCTGTCGGGCCCGGCGATCGAGCGCATCGCCGGTTCCATGCTGGACGAGGTCGTCATCACCAACACGATCCCGCTGTCGGAAACCGCCAAGGCCTGCGGCAAGATCCGCCAGCTGTCGGTCGCCTTCCTGTTCGCCGAGACCATCCGCCGCATTTCGGACGGTGAGTCGGTGACCTCCCTCTTCAGCGAGCAGAACAACAACTTCTGATCGCTTCCTGTACCGGCCGCTGTTCGCGAGGACAGCGGCCGTTTCGCGAAGGTACCTGGTCGCGGGGCCTTCACCCGGAGCGTCAATCCTGGCGCTCCGTCCATCTTGGAGATTGATATGAAATTCGTCGCTTTTGAGCGCAAGCTGCAGGGGACCGGAGCGAGCCGCCGCCTGCGTCACGCTGGCAAGGTTCCTGGCATCGTCTACGGTGCCGGCGAGCCGGCCGTCATCGAGGTCGATCACAACGCCCTGTACCACGCCATGAAGAAGGAAGCTTTCCACAGCTCCATCCTCGACATGGAAGTGGAAGGCAAGACCACGCAAGTGCTGCTGCGTGACTTCCAGATGCACCCGTACAAGCAGCAAGTGCTGCACGTGGACTTCCAGCGCGTCGACGCCACGACCCGCATCACCAAGAAGGTGCCGCTGCACTTCGTCGGTGAAGCCGAGTCGCCGGCCGTCAAGACCGACAAGGGCACCGTGAACCACGTGCTGACCCAGCTGGAAATCTCCTGCCTGGCGCAACAGCTGCCCGAGTTCATCGAAGTCGACCTGAGCGGTCTGACGATGGGTCACTCGATCCACGTGAACGACCTGAAGCTGGCCGATCACATCAAGATCGTCACGCACGGCAAGCCGAACCCGGTCGTCGCCACCCCGGTCCCGGCCGCGGCGGAAGAAGTCATCGTCGTGGCCGCCGCTCCGGCCGCCGACGACAAGAAAAAGAAGAAGAAGTAATTTCTTCCTCTCCGGACGTGCGCCTGACGAGGCGCGTGTCCGCAGTGTGGAATGCCCCCTTCCGGGGTGGCATCCCCCTGGAAGGATGCCCCGCTTGCGGGGCAATCCCTCTGAAGAAGGCCCCGCTCGCGGGGCCTTCTGCTTTTGCGCTCGACACTGATAATCGCGCTCCATGATTCGTCTCTTTGTCGGCCTGGGCAATCCCGGCCCTGAATACGAGGACACCCGGCACAACGCGGGTTTCTGGTGGATAGACGCGCTGGCGCGCGGTCTGAAGGCCTCGCCGCAGCTGGACACGAAGTACTCGGGCCTAGTGGCCCGCGTCAACGACGCGCCGGGCGCACCGGGTCCGATCTGGCTGCTGCAGCCGATGACCTACATGAACCTCTCCGGCAAGTCGGTGGCGGCGCTCGCGCGCTTCTTCAAGATCGCGCCGGAGGAGATCCTCGCGATCCACGACGAGCTCGAGATCGCCCCCGGCGAATTCAAGCTCAAGCAGGGCGGCGGCAACGCCGGCCACAACGGACTGAAGGACATGCAGGCCCAGCTCGGCAGCGGCAACTTCTGGCGTCTGCGCCTGGGCATCGGCCATCCGGGCCACCGGGACGAGGTCGCCGGCTACGTGCTGCGCAAGCCGCCTCTTGCGGAGCGCCAGGCGGTCGAGGACAGCATCGGCAAGTCGCTCGAGGCCTTCAAGCTGATGACCGGCGGCGACATGGCCAAGGCCGTGGCCCTGCTGCATGCCAAGCCGCCGCGGCCCAAGCCTCCCAGACCGTCCAATCTGCCGCCGAAACCCGGTGCCGACGGCGCCGCGCCGACCGCTGGCGCCCCAGTTGCCGGCACGGCAACACCTGCCCCCGCAAGTTCCGCTTCCATTCCCCCTGCCCCACCCCCGACCTCCGGAGACTGACATGTCCGCGCGCGCCGCACTGATGCTGATGACTGCTGTTCTGGTCCTCATGTCTGGCGCGGCGCACGCGCAGGACGTGCCGAAAGCGCCCCCGCAGCAGGAGAAGACTTTCGGCTTCTACCGTTGCGGCCCGGAGGGTCACGACTTGCGGGAGACGCCGTGTCCCGACGGCCAGGGTTGGCGCGCGGAACTGCCGAAGGACAAGGTCGATCCCAAGGAGACCGACGCCGCGCGCAAGCGCACGGTCGAGGAGACGCGCGAGCTCGCCGCGCGCGAGCGTGAGCGCGATCGCCAGGCGGCGAAGACGCCGCCCAAGGCCGCCGGCATCGACGGTCGCCTGCCTGGTCAGCGCGCGACGAAACCGGCCAAACCCGCGGATCCCAAGAAGCCCAAGCCCAAGGATCCGAAGAAGCCGCCGAAGAAGAAGCCCAAGGTGCCGAAGTCGCCGGACGGCGCGCTGCAGCCCAGGCCCACGACGGGTGGCGACACCACGGCGTCCGCACCTCGCTAGAATGCGCGCCGTTGGTGCTCGCGCGGACATTGCGTCCGTGCAGTTAAACGGGAATCAGGAAGCGGTCGCATCCCCGATGCGCGAACCAACCTGAGCTGTCCCCGCAACGGTAAGTGGCCGCCGGTCGCGCGCCCGGGATCCTGACGAAGGAACTCCGGGCGGCAGCCGGCACTGCCTGTCCCCATGTCCACTGGCGCGAGCGCGCTGGGAAGGACACAGGCAGCGGCCACCAGCCCGGATACCGGCCAACAGGTGGCGTCTCCTGCCGATCGCGACGCGTCCTCCGTGAGCTTCCAGCTGTCACGAGGACGATCCCGACGACGAGCCGGCGACGCCGTTTCTCAGAAGCCCTGCGGGTGAGCAGGCGTCTGAATTCCGTCGTTGGTCCGTCCCTCATGCTTCCGTTCGTTTCGCGCGCGCGCACTGGTGCCCGCTCGCTGCCCGTCTTCACCCCGTTGGCGCTCTCGTTGTCGACGCTCGTGGCGCTCTCGTCCTTCTCCCCGGTCGCGTACGCGCAATCCGCATCCCCCGCTTCGCCTTCCACCTCCCCCCCGGGCGCCCCCGCCAGCCGGCTCGACGACGTCACCGTGACCGGCACGCGCAGCCCGATGAAGCTGTCCGACGTCGCCGCCGACCTCACCGTCATCAACCGCGACACCATCGAGCGCCAGGGCTTCGGCAACATCGCCACCCTGCTGCGCAACGTCGCCGGACTGCAGATGACCAGCAACGGCGGTCCTGGCAACTCGACCTCGCTTTACCTGCGCGGCGCCGAGACGCGTCACACCGTGGTGCTGATCGACGGCGTGCGCGTGGACGGCCAGTCCACGGGCGGCGCGAGCTGGCAGAACCTGCCCGTCTCGCAGATCGAGCGCATCGAGGTGCTCAAGGGTCCCGCCAGTGCCTTGTACGGCTCCGACGCCATCGGCGGCGTGGTGCAGATCTTCACGCGCAAGGGCCAGGGCCGGCCGCAGATCGACCTCGGCCTGGGCGGCGGCAACCTGGGCCAGGTCAGGGCCGATGTCGGCGTCAACGGCGGCTCCAGCGCCTTCGATTACGCGGGCGCGCTCTCCATGGACCGCGGCACCGGCTTCAACGTCTACTCGCGCACGACGAACGCCAGCTACAACCCCGACCGCGACGGCTGGCGCAACTACAGCGGCAGCCTGCGCCTGGGCGGCCGCGTCGCCGACGGCCAGCGCCTGGAGTTCGTCGGCCTGAAGAGCCGCGGCGACGCCGGCTATGACGCCGGCAAGAACGCCGACGACCGCGGCATCACCGAGACCCTGGCGGCGCAGCTCAACCTGAAGTCGACGTGGTCCGACGCCCTGTCGACGCAGCTGTCGGCTGGCCAGTCCGAAGAGAACTACGAGACCAAGCCCAGTGCGCCCTACCTGACGAAGACGCGCATCCGCAACGCCTCGCTGCAGGGCTTCTACCGCTTCAACGAACGGCATCAGCTCAATGGCGTGCTGGAGCGTCGCGAGGATCGCCTGGTCAACACCGCGCTGGTCAGCGGCGGCGAAAGCACACGCAGCCAGAACGCCCTCGGCCTGAGCTACCTCGGCAACTTCGGCGCGCTCAGCGTGCAGGCCCACGGCCGGCATGACGACGACAGCGACTTCGGCGACGTCGACACCGGCAATCTGGCGGCCGGCTTCAAGCTCGGCGGCGGCTGGCGCGTCACAGCCTCCGCGGGCAGCGCCTTCCGCGCCCCCACGCTGTACCAGCGCGGCAGCGTCTACGGCCCCACCACCTCGCTGCCCGGCGTGCAGGAACTCCGCCCCGAGCGCGCGCACAACCGCGAGGCGGGACTCGCCTGGGCGCAAGGCGATCTCGACTTCGCCGTCACCACCTTCCACAACCGCGTCACCGACCTGATCGCCTTCGGCGCGGCGGGCACCTGTCCGTCCAAGACCGGCTGCTACGGCAACGTCGCGCGCGCCCTGCTCAAGGGCACCAGCCTGAAGGGCGGCGCGGCGCTGGGACCGGTGAACCTCAGCGCCACCGTCGACTTCCTCGACCCGACCGACGCCAACACCGGTCGCGTGCTCCAGCGTCGGGCCAAGCGTTTCGGCACCCTGCGTGCCGAGACCTCGCTGCAGGCCTGGACGCTGGGCGCGACCCTCGTCGGCTCGGGCAAGCGTTTCGACGACGCCGCCAACACGACGCGCCTGGGCGGCTATGGCCTGCTCAACGTGGACGCGCAGTACGCGTTCGCGAAGGCGTGGCGCGTGCAGCTCAACGTGGACAACGTCTTCGACCGTGCCTACCAGACGGCGAACTACTACAACCAGGCGCCGCGCACCTGGTTCGTGATGCTGCGCTACTCCCCGTCGCTGTAAGGTCGGACCTTCAGTCACACGGAGACCGGGATGTCCCTTCATCACCTCATCGTCGGCGGCCAGCGCAGCGGCAAGTCTCGCCACGCGGAGCGCCTCGCGCTGCGCTGGGCGCGGAAGCCGGGGCACCGGGTCACCGTCGTCGCGACCGCCGAGGCCCATGACGACGAGATGCGCGACCGCATCGCCCGTCACCAGGCCGACCGGCCCGAGGGGTTCGACACCGTCGAGGCGCCGCTGCGCCTGTGCGAGGCGCTCCGCGCGGCCTCCTCGCCCACGCGGCTCGTGGTCGTCGACTGCCTGACCCTGTGGCTGACGAACTGGCTGATGCCGATGGACGGCACGCCGCGGCTCGAAAACTGGCGCGGCGAATGCGCCGACCTCCAGCGTCTCCTGCCGCAGTTGGCCTCGCCGGTCGTCTTCGTTTCCAACGAGGTCGGTTGGGGCGTCATGCCGATGGGGCGCGAGGTGCGCGCGTATGTGGACGAACTTGGATGGCTCAACCAGCTCGTCGCGCGGCAATGCGGCGAGTTGACCCTGATGGTGGCGGGGCAACCGTGGACACGGCCGGTCGAGACGCTGGACGACGAGGAGAACAACGGATGAGGTCGATGAAACGCCGGATGCAGGGTGCCATCAGGTTCGCGGTGGGCAGCGCGCTGCTGGGAGTGCTCGCGACGGCGTCCCTCGCCGCGCCCATCACGTTGAAGGACGACCGCGGCCACACGGTGACGCTCCCCGAAGTCCCGCGGCGCATCGTCAGCCTGCTGCCTTCGCTGACCGAGACCATCTGCGAGCTCGGCGACTGCGCCAAGGTGGTCGGCGTGGACCGCTTCTCCAACTTCCCGGCGAGCGTGCAGAAGCTGCCGCGCCTGGGGGGCCTCGACGACACCAGCATCGAGGCGCTGGTGGCGCTGAAGCCGGACGTCGTCGTGCTGGGCGTTTCCGCGCGCGTCATCGATCGCCTTGAAGGATTGGGGCTGAAGGTCGTCGCGCTCGAACCCAAGAGCATGAACGACGTCCAGCGCGTGCTGGGCAAGGTGGGGCAGATCCTCGGCAAGGAGGACGACGCGCGCCGCCTGTGGAACCGCATCGACGGCCACATCGCGCAGAGCGCCGCCACACTGCCGCCCGGCGCGCGCGGCCTGAGCGTCTATTACGAAGTCGACGCCGGCCCCTACGGCGCGGGCACCGCCTCCTTCATGGGCGAGATCCTGACACGGCTCGGCGCGAAGAACATCATCCCGTCCGAGCTCGGTCCCTTCCCCAAGCTCAACCCGGAATTCATCGTCCGTGCCGACCCGCAGGTCATCATGGTCGGCCAGCGCAACGCCGCCGGACTGCCGCAGCGCCCCGGCTGGCCCGCGATCCGCGCGGTCAAGCACCAGCGCCTGTGCGTCTGGATCCCGTCCGAGTCCGACGTCCTCGTACGACCCGGGCCTCGCATGTCCGAAGCGGCGGCGCTGATGGCGCGTTGCCTGCGCGAAGCGGCGGCCGGTCCCGTGCCGCTGCCCACAGTTCCCTTCAACGCGCCGCCGGGGGGCATGCGCTGATGCGCGCTTCTTCCCTGCGCTCCGCCAAGACCGCGGCGCAACTGACGGCGCTGCTGCTGCTCGGCGCCGTGCTGCTCGCCCTGGGGCTGGCCATCGGCAGCATGGGCTGGAGCCCGTGGACCGAAGGCGGCGACACCATGCGCATGATCCTCTGGGACATCCGCGCGCCGCGCTCCCTCGGTGCCTGGCTCGCCGGCGCGCTGCTCGCGCTGGCCGGCGCGATCGCGCAGGGCCTGTTCCGCAACCCGCTCGCCGATCCCTACCTGCTGGGCTGCTCGGCGGGCGCCTCGCTGGGCGTCGCGACCCTGCTCTTCGTCATGGGCGTCTCGCCCGCGGCCGCCGCCCTCGCGCTGCGCGTCGGCATGACCGGCGCGGCCTTCGCCGGCGCCATCGGCGCCGTCCTGCTCACCCTCGTGCTCGCGCGCGGCGTCACCCAGAGCCTGCGCCTGCTGCTCGCCGGCGTCGTCGTCGGCGTCGTGCTGGGCTCCGGCTCCGCGCTGCTCACGCTGATGAACCCCGACATCCTGCGGGCGATGCAGGCCTTCATGCTCGGCAGCACCGGCTACGTCGGCTGGAGCGCGGTGCAGGTCATGGTCGTCGCCATGGCCGCCTGCCTGCTCGTCGCACTCGGCTGCAGCCGCACCTTGGACGCGCTGACGCTGGGCGAGGACACGGCCCGCTCGCTCGGACAACGCCTCACGCTCATCCGGCTCGTGCTCATCGCCACGCTCTCGCTGGCCACCGGCGCAGCGGTCGCGCAGTGCGGGCTCATCGCCTTCGTCGGACTGGTCGCGCCCCACCTCGTGCGCAGCTGGGGACCCACCACGCACGGCGCGCTGCTGCTGCTCTCCGCGCTCACGGGCGGCGCCCTGCTGCTCGCCGCCGACATCGCCGCGCGCTGGGTCATCGCACCGCAGGAGCTGCCCGTCGGCATCATCACCGCGCTGCTCGGCGGCAGTTATCTGCTCTGGCTGATGCACCGGCGCAAGGCGCACTTCGGCGGCATGGGAGGCTCGCGATGAACGCGGACGCCGTCGATCTCGGGCACGTGCCGACTCTGCGCATCGACCTGAAGTCGCTGTCCCTGAGCCATCGGCCGGTGCTTCACGCGTTGACGCTCGCGGTGGCGCCACGTGCGTGGACCGCGATTGTCGGTCCGAACGGTGCGGGCAAATCCACGCTGCTGCGCGCGATCTCGGGATTGCTGCCCTTCGACGGCAGCTTGATCCTCGACGACAAGCCATGGACTGCATGGCCGGCGAAGCAACGTGCCCGGCAGATCGCGTGGCTCGGCCAGAACGAAGCGGCCTCCGAAGACCTCACCGCCTACGACATCACCATGCTCGGCCGTCTCCCGCATCAGCCGTGGCTGGCGCCGGCAAGCGCCGCCGATCACGAAGCGGTCGAGCACGCGATGCGACAGACGCAGAGCTGGGATTGGAAGGACCGCGCGTTGGGCAGCCTGTCCGGCGGCGAGCGGCAGCGCGTGCTGCTGGCGCGCGCGTTGGCGGTGCGTGCCGGCGTGCTCTTGATGGATGAGCCGCTCGCCCACCTGGATCCGCCGCATCAGAGCGACTGGGCCCGCATCGTGCGCGAGCGCGTCGCGTCGGGCGGCGCGGTCGTGAGCGTGCTGCATGAACTCAATGTCGCCTTGCAGGCCGACACGCTGGTCGTGATGGACGGCGGCCGCATCGTCCATGAGGGCTCGCCGCACGATCCGGCCACGCACGACGCGTTGCAGCGGGTCTTCCACAACCGCCTGCTCATCCTGAAGGTGCAAGGGCGCTGGATTGCGCTCAACGAATGAGCGCCACCGGCGCCACCGGCTCCATCACCCAACGCCTGATCCTCCTTCTCTCGCGATGACTGCCTGTCCTGCCTGTCTGATCAGCGCTCCGGCTTCCGGCCAGGGCAAGACGAGCGTGACCGCGGCGATTGCGCGTGCGGCGCGCCGGCGCGGGCTGCGCGTGCGCGTTTTCAAGACCGGTCCCGACTATCTGGATCCGATGGTGCTGGCGCGTGCGAGCGGCCATACCGTTTATCAGCTCGACCTGTTCATGGGTGGCGAGGCGCATTGCAGGGAACTGCTCGCCCGGGCGGCGGAGGGTGCCGACCTCATTCTTGTCGAGGGTGTCATGGGTCTTTTCGATGGCAAGCCCAGCAGTGCGGATCTGGCGGCGACCTTCGGGTTGCCGGTGATGGTGGTGCTGGATGCCGCTGCGATGGCGCAGACCTTTGCGGCGTTGGCGACGGGACTGGCGCGTTTCCGCGATGACATTCATGTGGCTGGCGTGATTGCCAACCGTGTGGGCAGCGATGTGCATGCGCGCATGGTCGGCGAGGGATTGCCGGAGGAATTGCCGTTGATTGCGGCGCTGAAACGTGATGCGGCGCTCTCATTGCCTGAGCGGCATCTGGGGTTGGTGCAGGCGTTGGAGCTTCCGGACATCGACAAGCAACTCGATGCGTGGGCGGATGTTTGGGAGGCCGGCGCGCGCGGTGACTTCTTCCAGAGTGGATCGGAGGCGGGAGGCCGGGGGCCCCTTTTCGTAACTCAAGGAGGGAATTTGCTTGCCGGTAGGCAAGCAAAGGAGGGAGATGGAGAAAAGGGGCCCCCGGCCGACCGGCTCTTGCTCGACCGCCCGCTGGAGGGAAAGCGCATTGCTGTTGCGAACGACGCGTGTTTCTCCTTCATCTACCCGGCGAATCTTGACCTGCTGCGTGAGCAGGGTGCGGAGGTGTGCGAGTTCAGTCCGATTGCGGGCGAGGACCTACCCGCCTGCGACGCGTTGTGGCTGCCTGGGGGTTATCCGGAGCTGCATGCTCAAGCGCTGCGGGAGCATCCGCGTTTCTTCGGTGCGTTGAAGGCGCATCTGGAGGTGGCGAAGCCGTTGCTCGCCGAGTGCGGCGGGATGCTGGTGCTGCTTGATGAGTTGAGCGATGTCGACGGCAACGTCCATGCGATGGCTGCCTTGATGCCGGGCCGTGCGGCGATGCAGAAGCGGATGGCGGCGCTTGGCTTGCAGAGCGTGGCCTGGCCGGAGGGCGAGTTGCGCGGGCACACCTTCCATTACTCCGCGATGGAGACGCCGCTGTCCCCCATTGCCACCGCGACCAACCCCAACGCCGGCCGTGCCGCCGAGCGTTTGTACGACTTCGGCTCGCTGCGCGCGAGCTACGTCCACCACTACTTCCCGTCGAACCCGGGCGCCGTCGCCGCGTTCTTCGGCGGCGCCGATTCTTCTTCCCAGCACTGAGCCCAACGACCATGTTCCTCGAATCCGGATTCGCCCACATCGCGCAGGCCCTGTTGTGGCCGGTGCTGATCCTTGTTGCTCTCGGCTTCGTCTACGCGTTGTGGACGGCCGGCGCCACGGTGATGGAGGCCGTGCAGCGGCGCCGGCCGGGTTATCGCCAGTTGAAGGTGCATGCGACCAGCAACCTGGAGACGCTGGAGCTGCAGATTGTGCGCAGCCTGGAAGCGCCGCGTCTGCTGGGTCGCGTTGCGCCGCTGCTGGGCCTGATCGCCACGATGGTGCCGCTCGGCCCGGCGCTGCAGAGCGTCGCCGCCGGTCAGGGCCAGGCGGCGCTGGCGGTGTTCAGTTCGGCGTTCTCCGGCGTCGTGCTCGCGCTGGCTGCGGCGGCGATCGCGCTGGTCGTGTATTCGATCCGTCGTCGCTGGCTGCTGGCCGAGCTGCTCGCCATCAAGACCGAACAGGGCTGGGCATGAGCGCCGGCCGTCGCATTTCCATCCTCGCCGAAGAGGATGATGATCCGATGCTGTCCGCCGTGAACCTGGTGGACGTGTTCCTCGTGCTCGTCGTGGCGCTGCTCACCGCGGTCGCGCTGCAGCAGCAGTCGCATGCGGACGAGACGGTGATCCGCAATCCGGGCCAGCCCGGGATGGAGATCATCGTGCGCAAGGACGGCCAGGAGATCAAGTATCGCGGCAACGGCGGCAACGCCGAAGGCCAGGGTGAGCGTGCCGGCGTCGCGTACAAGATGAAGGACGGCTCCATCATCTACGTGCCTGAAGCCGGGGAAGCGCCCAAGCCATGAGGATCGTGTCCTTGCTGGCCCGCGGCTTCGCGGTCGCGGTCCTGGGGCTGTGCGCGTTCACGCCTTTTCGGGCGAGCGCCGCGGGCATCGCGCACACTGCGAAGGCGGCCGGCGTCTCCTCGCGCGTGCTGTTCCTCAGCGTCGACATCACGCCCGCCGCCAAGCATGCGCTGCTGGAGCGCGAGGGCAAGGCCCTCGGCTTCGACGTGAAGCAGATCGAGTATCCGCTGCGCGGTGCGCCGGTCGACAGGGATCCGGCGCTCGACCGCGCGTTGCGTGACGCGGACCTCGTCTGGATCGACGTCCCGCACCCGACGGCGGAAGCGCGGCTGCATCAGATCGTCGATGCCGCGCTGCAACGCACCGCCCTGCCCGCCCAGCGCGTGCTGTGGATTCCCGCCGGCGAGCCCGCGGCGAGTGATCGCAGCCTGCGCGGCTATCTGCAGGCCGGCGGTCCCGTGAACACGCGCGCGGCGTTCGCCGTCGCACGAGCGCAGCTCGATGGCAAGTCGGCGCCCGATCTCGGTCCGCCGCAGTTGATCCCGCAGCGCGGCATCCACTACCCCGGCGCGCCCAAGCTCTTCGTCGACGCGGCGGAGTTCCGCGCCTGGGCCGCGCAGCAGGGACTGCGCGGCGAACCCGTCGCCATCCTGCTGCACCGCTACCACTTCGTCCAAGGCAACACCGCGTGGCTGGACCGCTGGCTCGCGATGTTCCGCCAGCAGGGGCTGCTCGCCTACGCCGCGTTCAGCGGCCAGCTCAGCGACAAGCCGCTGTCGGAACTGCTCGAACGCGATGCTCAGGTGCAGGCCCGCGTGATCGTCAACCACAGCCTGCTGCCGCAAGGCGCGACCCTGCAGCCGACCTTCGAGCGCTGGGGCGTCCCCGTACTGCAGACGCAGCCCTACCGGCAGGATGAAGCGTCCGTGTGGGAAGGCAGCGAGACCGGCCTCGCACAGGCCGACATTCCGTTCTACTTCGCGCAGCCGGAAGCGGCCGGGCTCATCGATCCGGTCGTCGTCGTCGCGCATCCGAAGCGCGGCGAGCCCGAGCTCATCGAGCGCCAGGCCGCCAGCGTCGCCGGCAAGGCCGCGCGCTGGGTCGCGCTCCAGACCAAGGCAAACGCCGACAAGCGACTGGTCGCCTTCGTCTACAACTATCCGCCCGGCGGCAGCAACTTCGGCGCGTCCTTCCTCAACGTGCCGCGCAGCCTTGCGCGCGTGAGCACCGGACTGAAGGATGCAGGCTACGGCGTCACGCCGATCGCAGAAGCCGACTGGATCTCCGGCCTGAAGCCGATGTTGTCCGCGTATTACCCGGGCACCGACCTGCAGGCGCTGCTCGATGCCGACGAGGCCGAGGCACTCCCGCTTGCACGCTACACCGCGTGGTTCGACGCGCTGCCCAGGGCCGTGCGCGATCCCATCGTCGCCCGCTGGGGGTCGCCCGCCAGCAGCCGCTATGTGCTGCGCGTGCGCGGCGAGCCGGTCTTCGTCATTCCGCGCCTCAAGCGGGGCGCGCTCACCGTGCTGCCGCAGCCGCCGCGCGAAGAGACGCTGCGCAACGGGCAGGACCCGTTCATGCATCGCAGCAAGACCCCGCTGTCGCATCATTACCTCGCCACCTACCTGTGGGCGCGGCAGGCCGACGCCATCATCCACTTCGGCACGCACGGCACGCAAGAGTGGGCGCCGGGCAAGCTCCGCGGGCCCGACGTGATGGACCCCGTGTGACTGCCGCTCGGCGACACGCCGGTGATCTATCCCTACATCGTCGACAACCTCGGCGAGGCGCTCACCGCCAAGCGACGCGGCCGCGCGCTGATGGTGAGCCATCGCACGCCGAGCTTCGCGCCGGCCGGATTCAACGCGCAGATGGCCCACATGCACGAGCTGATGCATGAGTGGGAGACCGTCGATCCGGGGCCGACCCGGCAGGGGATGGAGCGGCAGATGGTCCAGCAGTTCGTCGAGCACAACCTGCATCGCGACCTGGGGTGGAGCGCCGAGCAGATCGCCGCGAACTTCAGCGGGTATCTGGAGCTGCTGCATCCCTATCTCGACCGGCTGGCGCAGAGCTCGCAGCCCAAGGGGCTGGCGGTGTTCGGCGTCGTTCCGGACGAGGAGCAGCGCCGCGGATCCCTCCTGCAGCTGCTGCGCGTGCCGCTGATCGAGGCGCTCGGCGAGGACATCGACGAAGCTTTCCTCATCAATCATGAAGGCGTCGCGAAGGCTAGACCGGCACGCTGGCTCGATGTCGCGCTGAAGGATCCCGAGGCCGCGAGCAAGCTCGATCTGCGCCCCTCGTCCGACATCGAGGCCTTCGTCCCCAACCGCGCCGCCCGCAAGCCGATCGACCAGGCCGCGCTGTACCAGCTCGCGCTGCGCGCACAGGAGATGTCGACGCGGCTCTCCACCGAGGGAGAGATGCCCGGGCTGCTGCGTGCGCTCGATGGGCGCTTCATTCCGGCGGCGTACGGCGGCGATCTGCTGCGCAATCCGGAGAGCCTGCCGACGGGGCGCAACCTCACGGGCCTCGACCCCAACCGGCTTCCGACGAAGCAGGCCTTCGAGGCCGCGCAGGCGCTGTTCAAGCGCTGGTACGAGGAGCAGGCCCAAGCCGGTACCGCGCCGCAGCGGCTCGCGCTGTCGCTGTGGGCCGGCGAGACGCTGCGCCATCAAGGGATCATGGAAGCTCAGGCGCTGGTGGCGCTCGGCGCCACGCCGGTGTGGGACACGACCGGGCGGCCGACGTCGATCAAGCTGCTGAGTCCGAAGGAACTCGGCCGTCCGCGCGTGGACGTACTGTTGTCGATCACCGGCTCCTATCGCGACCAGTTTCCGGCGCTGATGAAGCTGATCGATCAGGCCGTCGCTGCGGCCGGCGAGGCCGAGTCCGACAACGCCATCGCCAGCAACAACCGCGCGATCGCGGGCGAGCTCCGCAAGGCCGGGCTGAAGCCCGCGCAGGCGCAAGCACTGGCGCAGGCCCGCGTGTTCGGCAATCCGGCCGGCGACTACGGCACCGGCATCGCCGATGCGGTCCAGGACAACGGCCTGAAAGGCAAGGACGGGCAGACCGATCCGCGCCTGGGCCAGCTCTTCCTGTCGACGATGAGCCAGCCCTACGTCGACGGCGAACCGCTCAGCGTGCCGACCGCGCAGGCGCAGCAGGCGCTCGGCGCGCACCTGCGCCACACCGACGCTGCGCTGATGTCGCGCAGCAGCCATCTCTACGCGATGGTCAGCAGCGACGACCCGTTCCAGTACCTCGGCGGCTTGGCCGCGGCGGCGAAGGTCGCGGGCAGCACGAAGAGCATCGCCCTGCACGTGAGCCAGTTGCAGGACGCCACCGAGCAGCACACCGAGACCGCCGCGCAGGCCATCGCGCTGGAGATGCAGGGCCGCTACCTGCACCCCGGCTGGCTGAAGGCGCAGCAGGCGGAAGGCTGGTCCGGCGCGCTGCAGGTGCTCAAGGCGGTGCAGTACAGCTTCGGCTGGCAGAGCATCGCGCCGGGCACCGTGCGCGCAGACCATTGGCAGAGCTTCTACGACGTGCTGGTCAAGGACAAGCACAAGCTGGGCGTGCCGGACTGGCTCAAGCAGAACCCGCAGGCCTATGCGCAGGCGCTGGAGCGCATGGTGCAGGCCGAACGCATGGGCTACTGGAAGCCGGATGCGCAGACGAAGCAGGAGATCGCCTCGCTGTACCGCGATCTGACGACGGCGGCGCCGTTGAACAACGAACTGGCCGCGGTGCGTCGGTGGACGGCGGACCAGTTGCCGCAGGACGTGCCGGCCGTTCAACCAACGGCGCCTGCCGCGCCCCCCGTCGCGAAGACCGCGAAGCCGCCTGAAAAGCGCGCGACGCCCGCCGTTCCGCCGGTGCCGACCGTGCGCGGGCTCGCGCTGCAGCGCGTGCCGGAGCCGCGGAAGCCGACGCCCGCCGCGCCCGCCGCGCAGCGGCTTGAACAGGCGCTCGCCTGGATCGCGATGGCGCTGCTGATGTGGGGCGGCGCGATGTGGCAATCGCGTCGATCGAACGCCTCGCGCTCTGCCGACGACCCGCGCGATGGTTCGGCTCTCTTTCAGAACGACAACAACTGGATCCCTCAGGGAAGCGCATGAACTGGAACAACAAGATCACCGCGGTCGCCAGTGCGATCGCTCTGCTCGCAGGCGTTGCGCAGGCGCAGGGCGCAGCGACGTCCGATGCCGCCGAGCCCGCAGCATCGCGCACGCTCGACACCGTCCGCATCAGCAGCCGCGCGCAGCTGGGCGAGGCGGAGAGCGCCTCCGAGGGCGAGCTCGGCGTCGAGCGCCTTGCGCTGCGCCCGCTGCTGCGTCCGGCCGAGCTGCTGGAAGCGATGCCCGGCATGACCGTCACGCAGCACAGCGGCGACGGCAAGGCCAACCAGTATTTCCTCCGCGGCTACAACCTCGACCACGGCAGCGACTTCGCGACCTTCGTGCTGGGCATGCCGGTGAACATGGCCAGCCATGCGCACGGCCAGGGCTACATGGATCTGAACTTCCTGATCCCGGAACTGGTCGACAGCCTGCGCTACCGCAAAGGCGCGTTCAACGCGGAGGACGGCGACTTCGCGACGACCGGCGCTTCGCGCATCGGCTACATGAGCGACATCGACCGCCCCTTCGCGCAGGTCACGGCGGGACCGTACGGCTATCGGCGCGCGCTGGCGGCGGGCAGCACGAAGGTCGGCGGCGGCTGGTCGATGCTGGGCGCGGTCGAGGGCAGCGTCTATGACGGTCCGTGGGATCAGGCCGAGGATCTGCATCGCCGCAACGCGGTGCTGCGTCTGACGCGCGGCGACGAACGCAACGGCGCGCACGTCGACCTGCTGAGCTACAGCGCCGCGTGGCGCGCCAGCGAGCACGTGCCCGAGCGCGCCATGGCCAGCGGCGAGATCGGCCGCTACGGCACGTTGATCGCCAACGACGGCGGGCGCACGCATCGCCACAGCCTGAGCGGCGGCTTCGCCTACAACCAGGGCAGCGGGCAGTGGACGGCCGATGCGTGGGTGGTGGACTACGCGTTGAACCTGTTCTCCGCGCCGTCGGGGTTCATCAACGGTCCCGATGGGGACCAGCATGAGCAGGCCGATCACCGCAAGCTGTGGGGCGGTTCGCTGAAGCATCAACTGCCGGCCGCCTGGCTGCCGGCGAATCAGCAGGTGACCTGGGGCCTGCAGTGGCGGCACGACAAGATCGGCACGCTGGGGCTGTACGACACCGTCGACCGCGTGCGCACGCACACCGTGCGCGAGGACCGCGTCAGCCAGGACAGCGTCGGCGGCTTCGTCGAGCTCGGCAGCCGGTGGACGGACTGGCTGCGCAGCACCGTCGGCGCGCGCTGGGACACGATGCGGGCCACCGTCACGCCGACGGACGGCGAGTTCAACATGGACAACGGCGGCAAGGCGAGCCAGTCGCAGTTCAGCCCGAAGCTGGGGCTGATCGCACGCGTCGCGGCGGACACCGAGGTCTACCTGCACTGGGCACGGGCGTTCCGCTCGAACGATGCGCGCGGCGCGACGTCGACGATGAATCCCGCCGACGGCAGCGAGGTGGACCGTCTGCCGCTGCTGGCGCGAACGAAGAGTACCGAGCTGGGTGCGCGCACCAGGCCCGTAAGGGGATGGACCACCAGCCTGGCGTTGTGGCAGGCCAACCTGGCGTCGGAGCTGGTGTTCGTCGGCGACGAGGGCGTGACCGAGGCGCGCGGCGCGTCCAAGCGTCTGGGGCTGGAATGGTCCAACGACGTGCAGGTCGGCCGCGACTGGCTGATCGATGCGGACGTGGCGTGGTCCAGGGCGCGGTTCGTCGAGGCGACGGACACTGAGTTCGGCAGCGGCAGACGCGTCCCCAACGCAGTGCCGTGGTCGGCGTCGATGTCGGCCAACTGGGCACCGCCGGGGCCGTGGTCGAGCGGGTTCAAGCTGCGCTACCTCGGCGCGTATGCGCTGGAGGAGACCGGCACGCAGAAGTCCAAGGCGGTGTTCACCGCCAACTGGCGTCTGGGTTATCAGCTCAGCGACCGCTGGCAGCTCGGGCTGGATGTGCTGAACCTCTTCGACACCAAGGCCAACGACATCGAGTACTGGGGCGCCGCCTGCACGCGCGCTGAAGGCGCGGGCTGCAACAACGGCGACGGCATCAACGGACGGCTCGTGCATCCGATGGAGCCGCGCACCTTCCGGCTCAGCCTGCGCGCGCGGATCTGAAGAGGCTTCCGTACGGCCACCGCCGC
>NZ_JARVXN010000026.1:0-19669 GCF_048957715.1 Mitsuaria sp. CC2
GGCCCGGGGGCGCCCCCCGCCCCCCGCCGCCCCCCCCCGCCCCCCCCGGGCCGGGCGGGGGGGGGGGGCCCCCGCCCCCCCCCCCGCCCCCCCCCCCCCCCCGCCGCGCCCATCATGGAAAACGGGGCCGAAGCCCCGTCCTGTTCCGTCTCGGCGAAATGCCTTACTTGCCGACCTGCGTCGGCATCGCCGGCGCCGTCGTGCGCTGGATCGGCTTCCAGGTCTTGAGGCGTTCGAGGACGCTCGCGACACCTGCTTCGAGCTGCACATCGCGGCCGGCGTTGACCGCCACCGGATCCAGATCGACGTCGATGTCCGGCGCGACGCCTTCGTTCTCGATGCGCCATTCGCCTTCCGGCGTGAAGAAGCGGAAGAACGGCACCACGAGGAAACCGCCGTCGATCAGGCCCGGGTTCGCCGAGATGCCGATCAGGCCGCCCCAGGTCCGCTTGCCGATCAATGGGCCCAGGCCCGTGCGCTTGAACGCATAGGGCATGAAGTCGCCGCCCGAGCCCGCGTCCTGGTCGATCAGCATCGCCTTCGGGCCGTAGATGGCGCCGGCGGGCGTGTCGTAGATCAGGCCGTCACGGTCCTTCCAGCTGCCCAGGTAGGCGCGGTTCAGCAGCTCGGTCACGTAGTTCGCCGCCTGGCCGCCGCCGTTGCGGCGGTCGTCGACGATCAGCCCCGGCTTGTCCACCTGGCCGAAGAACATCCGGTTGAAATGCTGGAAGCCCGGTCCCGCCGTGTCCGGCATGTAGACGTAGGCGATCTTGCCGCCGCTCAGGCGATCCACTTCCTCGCGGTTGTGGTCGATCCACGCCCACTGGCGCAGCCGGCCCTCGGTCGAGATCGGCTCGACGGTCACGCGTCGAGCGCCCTGCCCGCTCGCGTTGGCCGACACCGTCAGCTGCACCTGCTTGCCGACCGTGTTCTCCAGCTGCTGGTACAGGTTGTGCGCGCCGTCCACCGGCTGGCCGTTGACCGCCAGCAGGTAGTCGCCTTCCTTGACGCCCAGGCCCGGCGCCGCCAGCGGCGCCTTCAGGTAGGGATCCCAGCGGTCGCCCTTGAAGATCGTCTTGATGCGGTACTTGCCGTTCTCGACGCTGAAGTCCGCGCCCAGCAGGCCCACCGCGACACGCGGCTCCTGATGCACGTCGCCGCCGCCCACGCGGTTGTGGCCGACCTGCAGCTCGCCGATCATCTCGACCAGCAGGTCGTTCAGGTCCTCGCGGCGCTGGACGCCCGCCACCAGCGGCGCGTAGCGCTGATACACGCCCTTCCAGTCAAGGCCGTGCAGGTTGGGGTCGTAGAAGAACTCCTTCTCCATCCACCAGGTCTCGTCGAAGATCTGACGCCATTCGGCGCGCGGATCGACGCGCGTCTTCAGGCCCGACAGGTCGACGCCCTTGGTGTCGATCTTCTCCTTGGCATCGGCGATCTCCAGGCGGCCCCCGCCTTGGTTCAGCAGGATCTTCTTGCCGTCCGGACTGAGGCTGTAGCCCTCGATCTGCGGCTTGACCATCTTCGCCTTCTTCTCCTCGAAGTCGAAGCGGTACAGGTCACCCTTGCCACCGTTGCCGCCCTCGGCGTCGATCGATGCGCCCGGCTGCTTGCGCTCGATGTAGAACAGCGCGCCGTCGTCCGCGACGGCCAGATCGTCATACCGCGCCGTCGCCACCGGCAAGCCGACGATGCGGTCCTTCAGACCGGCGAAATCGATGCGCACCGGTTTGACCTTGGGCTTGACGTCCTTGCCTTCGTCCTTCTTGTCGGACTTCTTGTCGTCCTTGGCGTCCTTGGCGTCCTTCGACTCCTTGGCGTCCTTGCCGGCTTTCTCCGACTTCCCGGACTTGTCGTCCTTCTTGTCTTCGTCCGACTTCTTGTCCTTGCTGTCCTCGTCGCCGGCCTTGGATTCAAGCGGCGAGTTGCCGTCCGCGCGCAGCACCGCCGCGTACAGGCCCATGCGCACCGGGCGCTCCTGCGTGGACATGTCCAGGCCCACCTGCGCCGGCCCCGAATTGATCGACGCCGCGAAGAACAGCACGTCGCCCTTGGTCGAGAACGCCGGCAGGTTGGCGTGGCTCAGGCCGTCGGTGACGGTGTGCTGCCGACCGGTCTGGAAGTCGGCGATGCGCACCTGGCTGAAGAAGTTCCTGCCCACCACCGTGTAGGCCAGGTAGCGGCCGTCCGGCGAGAAACCGACGTCGAAACCGGCGCGGCGTTCGCTGCTGTCGATCTTCGTCAGCTTGCCCGACTGCGCGCCGGTCAGCGGCAGCTGGTACAGGTTCAGGTGGTTGTCCTGAAGCACCAGCCGCGCGCCGTCCGGCGACCACGCCAGCAGCGTGTAGTAACCGGTCTCGGGGAGCAGCAGCTTGCGCGCGGTCCTGTTGGCCGCCTGGTCGCCGAGCTGGTCGCGGATCACGACCTGGTGGCGCATGCCGGGCTCGTCGGAGACATAGGCGACCTGCTGGCCGTCGGGGCTCCACAGGGCATCCTTCTCGCGCACGCCGGAGGACTGGGTCAGGTTGCGCACCACGCCGTCCTTCACCGGCACGGTGAAGACCTCGCCGCGCGCGCTGATCACGACGCGCTTGCCGGTCGCCGACAGCGACGCGCCGGTGATGGTCTTCGCAGCGTCCTTCCATTGCACGCGCGCTTCGCTGCTGGGCTCGTTGAGCGCGATGCTCAGGAAGCGCGCGGTGCCGCCGTCGAGGCCGACCTCCTTCAACTGACCGCCCGCTTCGTACACGATGCGTCCGTCACGGCCGTCGGCGCTGCGGACGTCCCAGACGGTTTCCTTCGTCAGCTGGCGCAGCGCTTTCGTCCTGGTGTTGAACGCGAAGAGATTGGCCGCGCCATCGTTGCGGTCGGAGATGAAGACGACCTCGTCGCCCATCCAGATCGGGTTGCTGTCGGTGGCGTTGACGTGCGGGATCTGTTCCCAGGTCTTGCCCTTGGGGTCGAGGATCCAGATCGGCGGTGTGGAACCGCCGCGGCTCTGGCGCCAGCCGCTCGGACCGGTGTAGGCCGCGCCGTTGGGGCGGTAGGCCAGGCGCGTGCCATCGGGCGACCACACGCCTTCGTAGGCGACGGCCTCCATCACCTTCTGCTCGAAGCCGCCGTCCACCGGCACCTCGAACAGCTGCTTGCTGCGGGTGTTCAGCACCTCGCGGTTGGACGCGAAGAGCACCCGCTTGCCGTCGGGGCTCCAGCCGGTCACCTGATCGGCGGCCGGGTGCCAGGTCAGGCGACGGGGCTGACCGCCGGCGGCGGCGATCACGTAGACATCGGTGTTGCCGTCGTAGCCCGCGGAGAACGCGATCCACTGGCCGTCGGGCGAGAAGCGCGGCGCGAACTCACCGGCGGCGTGGCCGGCCAGGCGGCGCGGCTGGCTGCCGTCGCGGTTGGCGATCCACAGGTCGCCGCCGAAGACGAAGGCCAGATGGCGCGCGGACACGGCAGGATCGCGCAGCAGCAGCGTCACTGCGGGTGCTGGCGCGGCGGCGGAGGTGGCGGATGCGGTCGTGGTCGCGGCCTGTTGGGCCTGCGTGGGAGCCGCCGCGATCGCGGCGGTCAAGCTCAGGGCCACGGTGATGGCCTTGCTGAGGATGCTGTGTTGCATGTGGGCTTGTCGACGGTGAAAGGCAGCGGGCGAGGATAGCCCTGCGCTTTCGCCGTGACGAAGCTCACCCCCCGGGATTGCGCGCTCTGCGGGTCGGTGTTTTCCCGCGACTCAGACCGCGGGCTTGGCCCGCGAGGCGCGCCACCCGCCGTAGAGGGCGATCAGTCCGGGGATGAGGATCATGGCCCAGATGATCTTGCTGAGGTGGGTCTGCACGAAGGGGATGTTGCCGAAGAGGTAGCCCGCGAGCGTGAGGCCCACGACCCAGATCACGCCGCCGGCGACGTTGTAGGCGGTGAAGCGGCTGCGGGTCATCGCGGCGACGCCGGCCACGAAGGGCGCGAACGTGCGGATGAACGGCATGAAGCGCGCCAGGATGATGGTGACGCCGCCGTGCTTCTCGTAGAACTCGTGCGCGGCGTCGAAGGCGCGCTTGTTGAAGAAGCGCGACTGTTCCCACTGGAACACCTTGGGCCCGAAGTAGCGCCCGATCGTGTAGTTGCACTGGTCGCCCAGGATCGCCGCGACCAGCAGCACCGCGATCGCCAGCGGCAGGCTCATCAGCCCCGCGCCGCACAGCGCGCCGACGACGAACAGCAGCGAGTCGCCCGGCAGGAACGGCATCACGACGAGGCCGGTCTCCACGAACACGATCAGGAAGAGCAACGCGTACACCCACATCCCGTAGGCGGCCACGAACTCGGCGAGGTGCTTGTCGACGTGCAGGATGAAGTCGACGAGGAAGTGCATCAGGTCCATGGGCGCGGATTATGGCGGGCGGTTTCCGAAGTACTCATGAAGAAACGGGAGAGCGCTGCCCCGGAAATGCCATCCGGCAAAGCCGTGCGGGCCGGGAATGTGGTCCACCGAACAGAGTCATGCCCACCTCACCCGCCTCACCCTCTCACCCGAGTCACCTCTTGACCCTCTTGACCCTCCTGACCGTCCTGTCAGCCGTGGTCGGCCCCGGAACCGCACCACCTTCTACAATCGCCCCATGGACGACACCCTCGCCCCGACGGCGAATGCCGCGGCCGCTTTCGATACCGCCGCCCCCGCGGGCCGGCGCGCGATCCGCGAACTCCCCGATGAACTGATCTCCCAGATCGCCGCCGGCGAGGTGGTGGAACGTCCGGCATCCGTCGTCCGCGAACTCGTGGACAACGCCCTGGACGCCGGCGCCGGCCAGATCCAGCTCAAGCTGGTCGCCGGCGGCATCCGCAGCCTGATCGTCGAGGACGACGGCCACGGCATCCCGGACGGCGAACTTCCCCTGGCCATCAAGCGCCACGCGACCAGCAAGATCGGCACCCTCGACGACCTCGAAGCCGTCGCCACGATGGGCTTCCGCGGCGAGGCGCTCGCCGCCGTGTCTTCCATCGCCGAACTGGCGCTGGTGTCCCGCTACACCGGCGCCGCCCACGCCTGGCGCCTGGAAGCGCGCACCGGCGAACTCAGCCCGGCCGCCCGCGCCAGAGGCACCTCCGTCGAAGTCCGCGAGCTGTTCTTCAACACGCCCGCCCGCCGCAAGTTCCTCAAGAGCGAGAGCACCGAACTCGCCCACTGTCTCGAAGCGCTGCGCCGCCACGCGCTGGCCCGCCCCGACGTCGGCTTCGCCGTCTGGCACGAGGGCAAGCTGGTCGACCAGTGGCGCGCCGCTCCGCTGCCGCAACGCATCGCCGAAGTGCTCAACGAGGACTTCATCGCCCAGAGCCGCGAGGTCTTCGCCGAAGTCGGCCCGATGCGCATTCACGGCCGTGTGGGCCTGCCCGAGGCCGCCCGCGCCCGCGCCGACATGCAGTACGTCTACGTCAACGGCCGCTATGTGCGCGACAAGCTGATCTCGCACGCGATCCGCTCGGCCTTCGACGACGTGCTGCACGGCCATCGCCAGCCGAGCTACGTGCTGTTCATCGACGTCCAGCCCGAGCTGGTCGACGTCAACGTCCATCCCACCAAGATCGAGGTCCGCTTCCGCGACGGCCGCGAGATCCACCAGCAGGTGCGCCGCGCCGTGGTCGCCGCCCTGGCGCTCTCGCGCAGCAGCGAGGAAGGCCAGCCCGGCGCCGCCAGCGCGACCTCCGCCGACCCCGCCGCCCCCACCGGCCGTCAGCGCTGGACCGGCACGCCGGCCTGGGAACAAGGCGGCATGGCGGGTGCTTCCGGTGCTTCCAGCGCTTCCGGCGCCGTGAGCACGGACGGACAAGCGAGCCGTGGCGCAGCCAGCCGCGCCGCGTATGAGCCTGCGGCGCCGTACACCGCGCCGTCCGCCCGGTTTGCCGGTCCCGAAGGCTGGCGCGCGCCCATCCCCACCCGCGCGCAGACGGCACTCGCGCTCGAACAGGCCGAGGCGCTGTACCGCGCCGCGCCCACTGGCGGACTGCCGACCGCGCCGGCTTCGGCCTCCGCGCTGTCGGCGCTGGGCGCCGCACCCGCCGGCCCCTTGCCGGCCAGCCAGGCCGGTGAGTGGCCGCTGGGCCGCGCGATCGCGCAGATCCAGGGCGTGTACGTGCTGGCCGAGAACGCGCAGGGCCTGATCATCATCGACATGCACGCGGCCCATGAGCGGGTCGTCTATGAGCGCCTGAAGACCGCGCTCGGCGAGACCCGCATCGATTCGCAGCCGCTGCTGATCCCCGTCACCTTCGCCGCGACGCCGGCCGAGATCGCCACCGCCGAGGCGCAGGCCGAGACGCTGCAGCGACTGGGCCTCGACATCTCGCCGCTCTCCGCCAAGGTGCTGGCCGTGCGCGAACGTCCGGCCCTGCTCGCCGGCGGCGATGTCGTCGAGCTCGCACGCGGCGTGCTGGCCGAACTGGCGCAGTTCGACGCCAGCCATGCGATCGAGCGCGCGCAGCACGAGATCCTCGCCACCATGGCCTGCCACGGCGCGGTGCGGGCCAATCGCCAGCTGACGATCGACGAGATGAACGCGCTGCTGCGCGACATGGAACGCACCGAGCGCGCCGACCAATGCAACCACGGTCGACCGACCTGGCGACAACTGACCCTGCGCGACCTGGACGCGCTGTTCCTGCGCGGGCGCTGAGTTCCGGCGACTGATCCCCTCGCCTATCGTCCGCCCCTTTTCGTTCCGGCTCGTTCCCGTCCGCTCCCCTCGCTCCCTTCTACCCCGGCGGATCCCCGCAACCCACACCCCGAAGCAGTACCGACATGGCCACGCTCAAACTCAACAAGAACAAACCGGCCGATGCCAAGTCGGCGGACGACAAGGGGCCGCGCCGCGCGCCGCTGCGCGGCAAGGGCGTCAACAAGCCCCGTCCGACGCTGGCGCAGGCGCAGACCGAGCGCGCCGAACGCGAAGCCGCGTTCCAGCAGCGCCTGGCCGAGGAAGGCCGGCAGCGCCGGGATCCGCGCCAGGATCCGCGCCGCGACGATCGCGGCCAGGACGCCCGCGGTCCGCAAGGACGCGACGACCGCCGCGGCGGTCCCGGCCGGCCGCCGCGCGAAGGCGGCTATGGCGATCGGCCCGATCGCGGCCCGCGTCAGGACGATCGCGGCGGCCCACGCGGCCCGGGCGACCGCCCCGGCTTCTCGAGTGGACGCCCGGAAGGCGGAGACCGGCGCCCGTACGGCGACCGGCCGCGTTCCGACGACCGACCCCGCTTCGACAGCGACCGTCCCCGTCGCGACGACCGTTACGGCGATCGCCCGCAAGGGGATCGGCCTTACGGCGACCGTCCGCGCGGGGATCGTCCGGATCGTCCGGATCGTCCGGATCGTCCGGATCGTCCGGATCGTCCGGATCGTCCGGATCGTCCCTATGGCGACCGCCCGCAGCGGGATCGCGCCTACGGCGACCGTCCTCCAGGCGACCGCCCGCAGGGCGATCGGCCCTACGGTGATAGGCCCTACGGCGACCGCCCCCGTCGCGACGACCGCGGCGGCGATCGCTACGCCCGCAGCAACGAAGGATCGCGCTACGGCAACGGGCCTGGGAATGCTCCCGGCAACGGTCCCGGCGCCCGCTACGGCGAGGACCGCCCCCGCCGCGCGCCTCACGGCGACCGCGACGCGGGCCATCCCTCGGACGTGCACGCCCGCGCCGAACGCGAGGAGCGCGCCGAGCGCACCGATCGTCCGCGCCGGCCGGACGCGCCGCGCCAACCCGCGCCCGTGCGCCTCGCCGACCAGGACGCCGGCGAGCGGCTGTCCAAGCGCATGAGCGAGCTCGGCCTGGCCTCGCGCCGCGAAGCCGACGAGTGGATCGAGGCCGGCTGGGTGACCGTCCACGGCCAGCTCGCCACGCTGGGCCAGCGCGTCGGTCCGGAGGCGAAGATCGAGGTCGATCCCGCCGCCCGCGAACAGCAGGCGCAGCGCGTGACCATCCTGCTGCACAAGCCCATCGGCTACGTCTCCGGCCAGGCCGAGGACGGCTATGAGCCGGCGTCGGTGCTGGTCAAGGCCGACACGCACTGGGGCGAGGACCCGTCCAAGATCCATTGGGCGCCGGGCCACGGCCGCGGACTCGCGCCGGCCGGCCGCCTGGACATCGATTCCACCGGCCTGCTGGTGCTGACGCAGGACGGCCGCATCGCGCGCCACCTGATCGGCGAGGAGTCCGACGTCGAGAAGGAGTACCTGGTCCGCGTCGCCGTGGAGAACGGCGATCCGGCGCTGCATCCGCAGCAGTCGCTCGACCCGCGCGCGATCGCGATGCTGACGCACGGTCTGGAACTGGACGGCGTGCAGCTCAAGCCCGCCAAGGTCAGCTGGGCCAATGAAGACCAGCTTCGCTTCGTCCTGCGCGAGGGCCGCAAGCGCCAGATCCGCCGGATGTGCGAGCTGGTCGGCCTGAAGGTGCTGGGCCTCAAACGCGTGCGCATCGGCCGCATCCCGCTGGGTCAGCTGCCGCCCGGGCAGTGGCGCTACCTCGCGCCCTGGGAGCGCTTTTGAGCGGTGCGTCGACGGCCGGCGTCGGTGGGCGTGATGGCGGTCGTGATGGCGACCTGAGCCCGCTCTGCCTCGCCGGTCCCACGGGCTGCGGCAAGACCGCCGCGGCGCTCGCGATCGCGCGCCGCCAGCCGGTCGAGATCATCAGCGTGGACTCCGCGCTGGTGTACCGCGGCATGGACATCGGCACCGCCAAGCCGACCCCGGACGAACTCGCGTCGGTCCCGCACCATCTGATCGACATCCTGGAGCCGACGCAGAGCTACTCCGCCGCGCAGTTCGTGCGCGACGCGCTGCGGCTCGTGCCGGAGATCCAGGCCCGCGGCGCGCGTCCGCTGCTCGTGGGCGGCACGATGCTCTACTTCAAGGCGCTCTTCGACGGCCTGTCGGAACTGCCGCAGGCCGATCCCGCGCTGCGCGCGCAGCTCGACGCCGACGCGGCCCGCGACGGCTGGCCCGCGATGCACGCGCGGCTGGCCGCGCTCGATCCGGAAACGGCCGCGCGCCTGGCACCGCTGGATGCGCAGCGCATCCAGCGCGCGCTGGAGGTCTGCCTGCTCAGCGGCGAGCCGATGTCGGTGTTGTATCGACGCCAGCGTTCGCAGGGCGTCGACTGGCCGCTGCTCTCCCTCGAACCCTCGGACGCGGCGCGCGCCTGGCTGCATGCGCGGCTGGCGCAACGCTTCGCGCTGATGCTGGAACAAGGCTTCATCGACGAGGTCCGCCGCCTGCGCGCGCGCGGCGACCTGCACCTCGGCCTGCCGGCCATGCGCTGCGTCGGCTACCGGCAGGCGTGGGAACTGCTCGACGCGAACGAGGCCGCGCCTGACCTCGTCGCGCTGCAGGCGCTGGGCACCGCCGCGACGCGCCAGCTCGCCAAGCGCCAGATCACGTGGCTGAGGAGCATGCCGGAACGACGCGTCGTGCCCGCCGAGTCGCCAGGTGCGATCGACGGACTGGTCGCGCTGACGACCCGATCCAGAGCGCCGGGGCCAGCCTCGTCAGCGTGACCCGCAGCAGTTTTCGCGTATTCATGACACCGAGGCGCGACCCTGCCCTGGCGCGGTTCGCGGAAGGCGTCTCGCCGCCGGAGGCGCACCTTCCTCGACATCACGTCGGGGCTCGGCGACCTGGCGCGCACATGCTCGCCATTGCCCTCCCCGCGCCGGATCAAGCCGTCCAGAAAGCGGTCCATCGGATCCTCCTCCTCCTCCTCCGACGACGACGACGCGCCCATGGGCGCCTCATTCCGCAGGGAGACCGGGAACGACGATGAAAAGGGGCACCAGGCGAAGCGAGAAAAAAGCATGGGACGTGATCCTTCCAGGTTGGAACTCCGCGGTGGAACGCCGCGGTGGCACTCTGCGGGTTTGCGGTCGACCTCAGTGGCGTGTCCGATGCAACCCTGCAGGCGCGGGTGCGCGTCCGTCCGCTGGGCGATCCTTGAGCGATGCGACCGGGCCGGCGGCGGCGGTCCCGCGCGGCCGGTCCACAATCGGCGGATCGGTCCCCGCTACTCGAGGACGATTGCGACGATGGTTTCCACGATGGATGTCCCGCTCCTCACGGCCACCGGCCTGACCAAGCGCTACGGCGCGCAGACGCTGTTCGAACACCTGTCGCTGACGCTGCACCGCGGCGAGATGCTCGCGCTGCTCGGCGAATCCGGCAGCGGCAAGTCGACGCTGCTGAACGGCCTGGCCGCGCTGGAGCCGCTGGACCGGGGTCAGGTCGTGCTGCTGGGGCGCGACATCCTGTCGCTGGACGAATCCGGCCAGGCGCAGCTGCGTCGCGAGCAGCTGGGATTCGTGTTCCAGGCCTTCCACGTGCTGCCCCACCTGAACGTGCACGACAACGTCGCGCTGCCGCTGCTGCTGCAGGGCAAGCCCGACGCGAAGCGTGTGGCCGAGATGCTGGACGCGGTCGGACTCTCCGCGCAGGCGCGGCATCTGCCGCGCCAGTTGTCGGGCGGCCAGCTGCAGCGCGTCGCGATCGCCCGCGCGCTGGTGCACCGGCCCGTGCTGGTGCTGGCCGACGAGCCCACCGGCAACCTCGACCCCGCCCACGCCGACCAGGTCATGCGGCTGTTGCGCCAGCAGTTGCTCGAGCAGCACGCGGCCTGCCTGTTGGTGACGCACTCGGCCCACGCCGCGGAGCTCGCGGACCGCCGCCTGCGGCTCGAGAACGGCCACCTCGTCGAGGCCTGAGAAGGACCGACGCCGCGATGAACACGAACACGGGCGCCTCCACCACACCCGCCGTCGCGGCTGGCCTGCGCCGCGCGTGGGGCTGGTGGTGGCAGCTGTCGTGGCCGGCGCTGCGCCAGCAGTGGGGCCGGCAGCTCGCGGCGCTGCTGACAATCGCCTTGGGTCTCGCGCTGGCCGGGGCCGTGCACTGGATCAACGCATCGGCACTGGCGCAGTTCGAGTCCGCCGCACGGCAGAGCAGCGCCCAGGCCGACACCGAACTCACCCCCGCGCCGGGGACGGCCGCGCTGTCCGACCGCTACTTCGGCGAACTCGCCGCGCGCGAGGACATCGCCGCGCTCGCGCCCCGGCTCGACGCCAGCATCCGGCTGCAGGGCCGCGACGGCGCGTGGCAGCGCGTGCGACTGATCGGGCTGGATCTGGTGCAGCTCGGCGCCTTCCATCCCCAATGGTTCCCGCGCCTGGCCGGCGCCGACCTCGGCCGCGCGCTGCGCGAGCCGGCGCTGCTGGTCAGCGACGCGGCGTGGGCGCGACTGGGCTTCGACACGCCGCCCGCCTCGCTCCGCGTCGACCTGCCCGACGAGCCGGCCCCGCTGCCCGTCGCCGGCCGCGTGCCGGACCGCCAGCAGCCGCTGGTGATCGTCGACATCGCCTGGGCGCAGCAACTCCTGCGTCGCCCCGGACAGATCGACGCGATCCTGCTGCGCATGGCGCCGGGCCGCGCGGTGCCCGCCGACTGGCCGGCCGGCGTCCAGGCCCAGGCGCCCCAGGACCAGGCCCGTCAGCAAGCCGACGAGGCGCGCCGCCTCACGCGCGCCTACCGGCTCAACCTCGGCGTGCTGTCGCTGATGGCGCTGTTCGTCGGCGCGTTCATGGTCTTCGCCGTGCACAGCCTGTCGGTGGCGCAGCGGCTGCCGCAGCTCGCGCTGCTGGGCGTGCTCGGCATGAGCGCGCGGCAACGGCTCGCACTGCTGGTGTCGGAAGCGCTGGCGCTCGGACTCGCCGGCGCGGTCCTGGGACTCGGCCTGGCCGTCGCACTCGCGGAGCTCGGCCTGCATGCGCTGGGCGGCGATCTCGGCAGCGGGCTGACCGGCCTCAGCGGCGGACGTCCCGAGTTGCAGCTCTCGGCGGCCTCGATCGCGGGGCTGCTCGCGCTGGGGCCGCTGGTGAGCCTCGGTGCCGCCGCCCTGCCCCTGATGCGCCTGCGCGGGCTCCCAGTGGCGCAGGTGCTCAAGGGACTGGGCAGCGGCGGCGACGCCGGCCGCTGGTGGTGGATGGGCCCGGTGCTGCTGGCCGCGGCCTGGCCGCTGACGTGGCTGCGGCCGGTCTTCGGACTGCCGCTCGGGACCTATGCGGCGATGGTCGCGCTGCTGCTCGGCGCGCTGGGCACGGTGCCCTTCGTCCTTCGCGCGATCACCGGTCTGCTGCGCGGCTGGGCGGCGCGGCGCGCCCTGCCGCTGCTGGCCGTCGAGCGCGCCCGCGACCAGGCGGGTGACGCCGGCCGCCTGATCGCCGGCGTGCTGGTCGCGCTGGCGCTCGCCGTGGCGATGCTCGTCATGGTCGCCAGCTTCCGCAACTCGTTGGACCAGTGGCTGACGGACATGCTGCCCGCCGACCTCTACCTGCGCCAGACCGCCCGCGACAGCGCCCAGCAGGGCCAGCCGATGCCGCCGGGACTGGCCGCGTCGGCGGCCGCGCTGCCGGGCGTCGAGCGCGTGGCAGCGCAGCGCAGCCGCGCGATCGGGATCCGGGTGCGCGGCATGACCGGCGGCACGACGCTGCTGGCGCGGCCGCTCGATCACCGGCTGCCGCTGCAGGGCGAGGCCGTCGCCTTGCCGGACGGCCTGCAGCCCGTGTACATCAACGAGGCGATGCGCGACGAGCTCCGGCTCGCGCCCGGCGACCGCTTCATGCTGCGGCTCGACGGACGTCAACTGCCGGTCGGCGTGAAGGCGATCTGGCGCGACTACAGCCGCCAGAGCGGCGCGGTGCTGATGGAACGTCGCGACTGGGAACGGCTCAGCGGCGACGCCGCGATCACCGAACTCGCGCTGTGGCTGAAGCCCGGCGCAGACCCCGTGGCCGTGCAACAGGCACTGCGCGAGGTCTCCGGCGCGCCGGAGTCGCTGGAGATCGCATCCGCTGGCGAGTTGCGGCGCTTCTCACTGGAGATCTTCGACCGCAGCTTCGCGATCACCTACTGGCTGCAGGCGGTAGGACTCGGGCTGGGTCTGTTCGGCGTCGCGGCCAGCCTGTCGGCGCAACTGCTGGCGCGCCGGCGGGAATTCGGCCTGCTGCTGCACCTCGGCCTGACGCGCGCCATGCTGCGCCGGCTGGTCCTCGCCGAGACGCTGCTGCAGGCGCTGGCCGGCGCGCTCTTGGGCCTGCTGGTCGGACTGGCCATCAGCGCGGTGCTGGTGTTCCGGCTCAATCCGCAGAGCTTCCACTGGAGCATGGACTGGTCCATCCCCGGCTGGCGCGTCGCCGCGCTGCTGGCGGCGAGCCTGATCGCCACCGGCGCGACCGCGGCCTGGGCCAGCGCACGCGCGTTGCGCGCCGGTCGCGGCGAAGCCCTGCGCGCCGTGCGGGAGGATTGGTGATGATCGGACGACGTCCCCTGGTGAACGTCCTCGGGCTGGCGGCGCTGGTCACGGCGCCGGGGACGGCGTCTGCCCGGGACCGGGCACCGGAGGCGCTGTCCGTCGCGCCGCTGCACTTTCCGCGCGACCATGGCGCGCACCCCGAGACGCGCGTCGAGTGGTGGTACGTGACCGGTGTGCTCCGCACGGCGTCAAGGCCGGCAGCCCGGACCACGGACGAGGCCCGACCGGACTTCGGTTTCCAGCTCACCTTCTTCCGTACCCGATACGACTTGAAGCGTCCGCTGTCATCCGCCTTCGCGCCGGACCAGCTGATGCTGGCGCACGCGGCGATCTCGGACCTGGGCCGGCAACGCCTGCTGCACGATCAACAGGTGCTGCGCCACGGTTTCGCGAACGCGCGGACGGCGCTCGACGACACCCGCGTGCGCCTGGGCGGCTGGCAGTTGCGTCGCGTCGACGGAGCGCAAGGCCGCAGCCGCTACGCGCTGCTGATGGCGAGCGAGACCGCCGGTTTCGCGCTCGAGCTGACACTGGATGCGCCGCAGCCCCCGTTGCTGCAAGGGCGCGCAGGCTGGTCGCGCAAGGGCCCGGATGCACAGCAGGCCAGCCGCTACGTCAGCGAACCGCAGTTGACCGGCGTCGGCCGGCTGGCATTGCGCGACGGCGGCACACGCGAGGTGCGGGCCCGCGCCTGGCTGGATCACGAGTGGAGCAACCAGTACCTCGGTCGCGGCGCCGACGCGTCGCCGGACCGCGCAGTCGGTTGGGACTGGCTGGGAATCAACCTCGACGACGGCGCGTCGCTCACGCTGTTCCGCATGCGAGCCCAAGACGGCTCGATGATCTGGAGCGGCGGGAGCTGGCGCGCGCCGACGGGCGGCACGCCGGTCGACTTCGAGCAGCAGGTCCAGTTCGAGCCGCTGGCGTCCTGGAAGAGCCCGGTCAGCCTTGCGAGCTATCCGGTCCGCTGGCGGATCCGGACGCCGCGCGGCGTGTTCGTGGTCGAGGCCGCGTACGCCGCGCAGGAGATCGACGCGCGCCGCAGCACCGGCTTCCCCTACTGGGAAGGCGTGGCGCGCGTGGCCGACGAGGCCGGCCGCACGCTGGGCTGGGGCTACCTGGAGATGACGGGCTACGCAGGTCGGGTGCCGCTCTAGCGTCCGCCTACGCCGGACGTGTGCCGCTGTAGCGGTTGCGCCCGGACGGGATCGCCGCATAGGCGCGCACGCAGTTGCACCCGGCGCCGCGCGCCATTGCCAGCGCCTGCCGGGCCTGCTGCAGCAACTGGTCCGCGCCCTGCTGCGGCTCGCGCCGCCAATCCTGCCAGTGGGCCAGACCCAGGCTCGCGCTCAAGGGCAGCGACTGCCCCTGCCAGCGGTAGTCGAGCGCGGCGACGCGGGCGCGCAGACGGTCCGCCGCGTCCAGCGCGCCCAGCGGATCGGTGCACGGCAGGTAGGCGGCCCAGACGCCACGCGGCAGCGGCAGCAGCCAGTCGCCGCCGCGCAGTTGCTGTCGCACCAGTTGATCGAGGCGCTCGTCCAGCGCCTGCAGGCACTCGTCGCCGTGCTGCTGCTGCAGCCGCGCCCAGGGGTCGAGCTCCAGGAGCATCAGCACGCCGTCGTGGCGGTGCCGCTGGGCGCGGGCGGCCTCGCGTTTGAGGTCGTCCATCAGCTGCGCCTCGTCGGCGGCGGCGGTCCGCGCCGGCGGCTCGCGGCGCGCCTGCCAGCGCCGCCGCAGGAAAGTCCACCAGGCCCCGGGGCCCCTGTCCGAGTCTTGAGCCATGCGCCCACCTTCGCCGGAGATGAGGATCGATTGCAGCACAGGAGCAAGCCGCGCGCCGCCCCCTTGAGCGAGGGAGGATAGGCGCTTGCGCCACGGTCCGTCGCGTCAGTTGTAACGAATCCGGATGCGCTGCAAGGACGTGTGCGCCAGCGCGACCGCTGCTCTACAGTTGGCGGCTGTGTCCAGCGCCCGCGGCCCGGCCGCCCTGCCCGTGCACGCCACTCCCGAGCGAGACTCCACGTTCAATGAACCGACCGCTCCGCCGCCCGGCGATCTGCCGATGCCGGCCGTCGTCGGTGCGCTGCTGGTCCTGCTGATCGGCCTGGCGCTGACGCTCAGCGCGATGCTCTGGAACCGCAACCGCGTCGTCGCCGAGGGCCATCGGGTGCTCGAACGCCAGATGGAGCGCCTGGAGCGCGACGTCGTCCAGCGTTTCATCCAGCCGGTCTATGGCCTCAAGGGCGCGCGCGGGACGATCGCCGCGATGCATGGGCGGATCGACCGGACCGCCTTCCGCGCCTACGTCCAGTCGCGCGACCTGCCGCGTGAATTCCCCGGCGTGCGCGGCTTCGGCTTCGTGCCGCGCGTGATGCGCGCCGACCTTGCCGCCTTCGTCGCCGCCGAGCGGGCCGACGGCGCGCCCCAGTTCGCGGTGCGCAGCTTCGACGACGCCGCGCCGGATCTCTTCGTCGTCTCGCACATCGAGCCGCTCTCGCAGAACTACCCGGCGTGGGGTTTCGACCTCGGCTCGGAGTCGATACGCCGCCGCGCCATCGAGCAGGCCATCGCCACCGGCGAGGCGACCCTGTCCGCGCCGGTCCCGCTGGTCCAGGACCACGCGCACGGCCCCGGCCTGCTGCTGCTGGTGCCCGTCTTCCGCGAGGGCGCCGATCCCGTCACGCCCGAGCAGCGGCGACAGGCGCTGGTGGGCGTGCTCTACGCGCCGCTGGTGGCGCAGGAGATCCTGCACGGCCTCAAGGAGGGCCTCGCGGCCGCGCCGATGGACTTCCGGCTGCTGGTCGACGACCACACCCCGATGGAGGACCTGCTGCTGGACTCCGTCACCGGCATCCAGCCGCTGGACGCCCCGGCGACGTCGCGTGCCGGCTACGACGCCCGCCTCGTCAAGGACGAGCACCTGGTGGAGATCTCCGGCCGCGCCTTCCGCGTCGAGGCCGCGCTGACGACCGCCTATGAGCGCAAGATCATCGACGCGGCGAGCTGGGAGCCCGGCCTCGTCGGCCTGGTGCTGACGACGCTGCTGTCGGCGATGACCTACCTGCTGGCGGCCGGGCGAGCACGCGTGCAGGCGCTCGCCGACACGATGACGGAGGACCTGCGCCGCGTGACGCTGGATCAGCAGGCGATGCTGGACACCGAGGTCATCGCCATGGCCAAGCTGCGCGGGCGGCACATCGTGTGGAAGAACGGCGCGCTGGAACGGCTGTTCGGCTACGAGAAGGACGGCCTGCTGGGCCTGCCGGTGCGTGACCTCTACATCGACGAGGAGAGCTTCGCCGCGCTCGGTCGCAACGCCTATCCGGTGCTGCGGCGCGGCGGGCATTACCGCAGTCAGCAGCAGATGCGGCGCAAGGACGGCAGCCTGGTCTGGGTGGACCTGAACGGCGTCACCCTGCCCGGCGAGCGCGACGAGGAGACCACCCTCTGGATGATGGTCGACATCACCCAGAGCAAGGCCTACGAGGCCCGCGTCGAGCGCGCCGCCTTCCACGACGCGCTCACCGGCCTGCCCAACCGCGTGCTGCTGGCCGACCGGCTGCGACAGGCGATCGCCTCGGCCCAGCGCCAGAAACACGCGGTGGCGGTGGTCAACATGGACCTGGACGGCTTCAAGGCCGTCAACGACACCCACGGCCACGACGCGGGCGACGAGGTGCTGAAGACCGTCGGGGAGCGGCTCACGGCCGGGATCCGGGCGACGGACACGGCTGCGCGGCTGGGCGGCGACGAGTTCGTGGTGCTGCTGTCGCCGTTGCCTTCGCCGACCGACAGTCGTGCCGTGTGCGAGCGGCTGCTGCGCGCCATCCTCGAGCCGGTCCGTCTGAGTTCAGGCGCGACGGTGCAGGTCGGCAGCAGCCTGGGCGTCGCGCATTTCCCGCTCGACGGCGTCGACGCCGACGTCCTGATGAGTCGCGCGGACCAGACGATGTTCGAGTGCAAGCGCGCCGGTCGCTGCCGGATCCGCTGGCTCAACGGCGCGCTGCCGCCGGACGAGGTCGACCTGTCCGCGCTGCGGCGGGGACCGGCGTCCCCGGCTCCGCCGGGAGCCGGCGCGCGGGAAGATGACCACAGTCACGCACGCTGAGCGCGTCGTACAGTCGGACGATGACGATCCTGACCACCCCTCGCCTTCGCCTGGAGCCGATGACCGGCGCCCACCGCGACGGCCTGTTCGAGATGAACCGCGATCCCGAGGTGATGCGCTACATCACCGGCAAGCCCGACACGCTGGCGGACACGCAGGCCATGATCGACCGGGTCCAGCAGCGCTGGAGCGACTGGGGCTTCAGCTGGTGGACCTTCTTCGAGGTGCGGACCGGCGAGATCGTCGGCGCCGGCTGCATCCAGCACCTGCGCGGCGAGACCACGAATCCGCATGAGATCGGCTGGCGCCTGCGCCGCGACCGCTGGAGCCGGGGCTACGGTTCGGAAGCGGCGCGACGGATGGCGGCCTTCGCGTTCGACGAGCTGAAAGCCCCCGAGATCGTGGCGGTCTGCGAGCCGGAAAACGAGGGCTCTGCGCACATCATGAAGAAGCTCGGCATGCGCTACCGCGAGACGCAGCGCTGGCATGAGGCCGACATCGCGGTGTACGGCATGACCGTCGACGAATGGCGTCGCTCGCCGTCGGCCACCAGGGCGGCCGAGGACATGCGCGCCGCGACGCCTGCCATCCGCGACTGACCCGGCGTCAAAGGCCTCCGACGAAGTAGCGTTTGAGGCCGGACAGGATCATCTCGACCGCGATGGCCGTCAGCACCAGGCCCATCAGCTTCTCGATCGCGGAGACGACCGAGTCGCCCAACAGCTTGCGGATCCGGTCCGCCAGGATGAGTGCGAGGAACGAGATCACCATCGCGGTGAACAGCGCGCCAATCCATTCTGCGACGCGGTCCGGCTGGCGCGAGGCCAGCAGCAGCACCGTTGCCATCGCCGACGGGCCGGCCAGCAGCGGCACCGCCAGCGGGAAGATGAAGGGCTCGCGGCCGGTCTCCACGCCGTAGGCGGATTCGCCGGCGTGGCTGAAGATCATCCGGATCGCGATGATGATCAGGATCACGCCGCCGGCGACCTCGAGCGAGCGCTCGGACAGGTGCATCAGGCGCAGGAAGCCCTCCCCCAGGAACATGAAGGCGAGTAGCACGCCGAAGGCGATGCCGACCTCGCGCAGCGCGACCTTCAGCCGGCGCTCGCGCGGCACGGCCCGCATGATCGGGATGAAGATGGGCAGGCTGCCCAGCGGGTCGAGCACCAGCAGCAGCAGGATGAGGGCGGAGAGGAAACTGTGATCCATGGGGCGGGATTCTCGCCGATGGCGGACCGGGCACGGCCAGGCGTTGGGACGCCGCCACGCACACTTCGTTCATCGCGGTCCGTAGAATCGCAACAATTCCTCGCCATGACACCGATGACGAACAAGATGAACGATCGATCGGACAAGAAGACGTCCCCGCCCCGCCCCATCGGCCCGGTGTCGCTGGACGCGATCGACCTGCGGATCCTGGAGGCCTTGCAGCGCGACGGCCGGATGTCCAACGTCGACCTCGCCACCCAGGTCCACCTGTCGGCGCCGCAGTGCTTCCGCCGCGTGCGCGCACTGGAGGAGCGCGGCGTGCTGCGCGGCTACCGCGCCGATGTCGCGCCGCTCGCGCTGGGGCTGAGCGTCACCGCCTACGTGAGCCTGAACATCACCGCGCCGGCCTTCGTCCGCGTGCGGGAGATCGAGTCGCTGATCCGCGACTTTCCCGAGATCCTCGAGTGCCACACCGTGTCGGGGGACTCGGACTACCTGCTCAAGGTGGTCGCGCGCGACCTGCAGGCCTTGTCCAAGTTCCTCACCGACAAGCTGATGCAGCTGGACGGCGTCGCCGACGTGCGCTCGATGATCTGCCTGGAGGAGATCAAGCCGCCGGCGGGGCTGCCGGTGGCTTAAGCGCCGGCGGCCCCGCCGAGCTCGACGGCGTTGCGGATACCGCTCAGCACGTAGGTCAGCAGACCGGATTCATCCAGCAGCCGCTGACGCATCTGCTGCGGCATGGACCGTCGCTCCATCGCCAGGTCGAGCAACAGCTGCCGCTGCGTGTCGGCGTGGGCACGCGCGTGCTGGAAGGCGCCGCCGCGCGCGTCCAGCCGCGACGCCATGCCGCCCAGCGCCTGCGGGTCATACCGACCGGCCGCCTTGACCGCCGCCTGCTGCAGGGATTGGGCGATGAATTCCTCTTCTTCGCTCCCGCCGGTGCCGCCATAGGTGTCGCGATAGCCGGTGCGCAGTTGTTCAACCAGCGGTCGCAACTGCAGCT